>JAODBN010000039.1 GCA_025463965.1 Acidimicrobiaceae bacterium | reverse complement strand
GCTCCAGGCAGGCTTGCCGGTGGTCGCCGGGTCCCCCCAGATTCCGAGCAGGTCGTCAACCGCCTGAAAAGCGAGACCGAGCTCCATCCCGAAGCAGTCGAGCGCTCGAACGACCTCGTCGGATGCCCCGGCAAGGACCGCCCCGATGGCCGCCGCGCAGCCGAGTAGCGCGCCGGTCTTTCCGGCCTCCATCGCAAGACAGCCCTCGACGTCCACGCTCGGGACCGATTCGAAGGCCATGTCGAGCGCCTGGCCGGCGATCATCGCGGCGGTGGCATCGGCCATCACCCTGGCTGCCCGCTCGCCCGAGGCGCCGTCAAGGTCCGCCAACGGTCCGAGCACGAGCGCGGGATCGAGCACCACCTGCTGGGCAAGCGCGAGCAGGGCGTCGCCAACGATGACGGCGCGGCCGATGCCGAAGAGCGCCCACACTGTCGGACGGTGGCGGCGCTCGACGTCGCCGTCGATCACGTCGTCGTGGATCAGAGAGAAGTTGTGAACGAGCTCGATGGCGACGCCCCCGGGAACCCCGACGATGCCGGGAGCTCCGACGGCCTCGGCGGACAACAAGGCGAGCGCCGGGCGCACACCCTTTCCGCCTCCGCCCGCCATAGGGACCCCGTCCGCGTCGGCCCAGCCGAGGTGGTACTCGGCGGCGGGGCGAAGCTCGGGAGAGAGCCGGTCGATAGCGGCCCGGAGGGCCGGCACGACGAGGGACCTCGCGCGGCCGAGGACCTCGGGCACGCTCTGGGTCGGAATCACGCCACCACCCCTTCGGGGAGCTCGGGTACGCCGCGGTGTGTTCCGACGGCGTGCAGTGCAAAGGACGAGGCGACCACACCGCTGCGGACGGCGCCCTCCATGGTCGCAGGCCAGCCGGTGTCGGTCCACGATCCGGCCAGGAAGACGTTGGTAAAGCCGCTCTCGGGGCCCGGCCGGAGCCGGGCCGTCCCGGGAACGCCGCGGAAGGTGGCCGCGTGCTCGCGGCTGACGACGGCGTCCACGACGCGTGCTGAGCGAGCCGCGGGGAGCAGCTCGGCAAGGGCTCCTTGGTAGCGCTCGATCAGCACCTCGGGTCGCTCTCCCTGCTCGGCATCTGCTCCCGAGACCGACACGGCGAGACACTGGCCCTCGGACGGGTCGAGCCCCGCGGCCTGGGTGCGGTCGAAGACGAACTGCACTGGCGAGCGCAGGCCGGCGGCGACCGGATGGTCGAGAACCTTGCGGTCGTAGACCAGGTGAACGTCGATGATCGGGGAGTTGCCCAGGCCGCGCAGGGCCGAAGGCTCGACGGCTCCGCCCGGCGGCAGCAGCTCCGCGGCGGCCTCGTGCGGGACCGCCAGCACGAGAGCATCGGCCTCGAGCCGTTCGCCGTCCACGAGCACCGCGGGCAGCTCGCCGGTCATTGAGGAGACCTCGAGCTTCTCCACCTTCGCCTTGCGACGCACTGTTGCGCCGGCGCGCTCGAGCAGGGCGACGGCCGGGTCGACGTGCAGGCGCGAAAGCGGCACGCGTGCCCAGCCGAGATCGGCGGCGTCCGCTTCGCCGAGGATGCCGGTCCTGAACACCTTGGCACCGAGGCTGAGGGAGGCTTCGTCCGAGCGGACGTTCACGGTGGGCAGGGTGATCAGGTCGAACAACCCGGAGATCGCGCTCTGCCGCTGGCCGTGGCGGGCGAGGAACGAGCCGAAGGTCTCTTGGTCGAGCGGATCACCGGCGCGCAGCGCCAGCAGCGCTCGCACCGCTGCGCCGAGGCGGAGGCGGTCTGCGATCGGCAGATGGCGGTAGGCCAACAGGGACGGCAAGAGATGCAGCGGCGCCGGCAGACGACCGCGGCGGATCCAGGCGGTGACCGGCCCGGAGGCCGAGGGCGCGATCACCGGTAGCTCGAGACGCTCTTGCAACGGTGCGTCCGCTTCGGTTCCGAGCCGGGCGAGGAAGCGCCGGTAGGCGGTGCAACACCGCAGATAGACGTGCTGGCCGTTGTCGAAGGCAAGACCCTTGCGCTCGAAGGACCACGTGGCGCCACCGAAACGCGGGCGCCCCTCGAGCAGCGTCACCCGGGCGCCGGCGTCGGTGCACGCGACGGCCGCGGAGAGGCCGGCGAGGCCGCCTCCGACCACGACGACGTGCGCGGCCGCGCTACGCGTGCGGCTCATGCTCGGGCCCCGGCAAGGCTGCGGGCCGCCACCCAGGCCTTCTCCCAGCTAGGAAGCGAAACCCGCCGCTCCAGCACCGCGAGAGGCTCGGCCTCGATGCGGGAGAGGAGCCGGCGATAGATGCCCGCCATCGCTCCGACGCAGGCCCGCGAGCGCCGATCGATCAGGTCGAGCAGGGCGAGTCCCTCCGAATAGGCGGACTCTGCACGACTCGCCTCGAAGCGAACCAGCTCGGCAAGCGCCTCGCGCGAGCCCCGGGCGTCCTCGCTGCAGCCGAAGCGCCGGAGGTCCTCGGCCGGAAGATAGACCCGGCCCATGACGTCGCGATCCTCGAGGACGTCGCGAAGGATGTTGGTGATCTGCAGCGCCACGCCGAGCGTGTCCGACAGGGCTGGCGCCGCCTCCGAGGATGACCCGAAGATGCCGAGCGAGCAACGCCCGATCGAGCCCGCGACGTAGCGGCAGTAGACCACGAGCTCCTCGTAGGTCTCGTAGCGCTGCTGGCGGCAGTCCATCTCACAGCCGGTGATGAGCTCTTGCAGGGCACCGAGCGGCACGGCGAAACGGCCCAAGGTGTCGGCGAGGGCGACCAGCACCGGGTCCGCGGCCGGTGGCCTTCCTGCTGCCGTCGCCTCAAGATCGGCGCGAAGCGATGCCAGCGCGGCGAGTTTTTCGGTCGCCGGGAGCGGGCCGTCGCCGACGTCGTCGACGCGACGGGCGAATGCGTAGAGCGCGGACATCGACTGGCGCTTGGCCGTTGGCAGCAGGCGAATGCCGTAGGAAAAGTTGCGCGCCTCGGCCCCAGTGATCTCCTCGCAGCGGGCGTAGGCGAGGGCCAGATCGCTCACTGGAGGCCCTCGCGACGCGGCTTTCCGGCCAGCGCACGGGCGGCGTGGCGAAGAACGGCAGCTTTGCTCGCCTTTGCCGCGTGCCCGAGGACGTCGTAGCCGACCCGCTCGATCGCCTCGAGCTGAGCGAGTCCGCCCCCCACGAAGCCGGCAAGAGCCAGTCGAGCGCTGCCCGGGCAGCGCTCGATGAGCGGCAGGCCGGAAAGGAGAAGGCCTCGGGCGCGCCCCACCTCGAAGGCCACAAGCCGCCGCAGCGCCGGGGTCGCCGAGGCCTCAGCGAGCTCTCCGTCGATCACGCCGAAGCGGGCCAGATCTTCGCCCGGCAGGTAGACGCGACCGGCCTCGTGGTCCTCTGCGATGTCCTGAAGGTGCTCGACCAGCTGGAGGCCGGTGCACACCTCGTCGGAGAGCGCTGTGGCCACCTCGTCCGCGCAGCCGAAGACGGCAAGCACCAGCCGGCCCACGGGGTTGGCGGAAAGTCGGCAGTAGTCGGCCAGGCTGTCCCAGGTCGGGTAGGTGGCCACCTCCTGGTCCTGACGATTCGCCGCCAGAAGGTCCAAGAAGGGCTGGCGGTCCAGCTGGAGGGCCAGCACGCTCTTCCCGAGGCGGACGAAGACGGGGTGGGTGGCCTCGCCGGCGAACGCCCGGTCCAGCTCCTCTTCGACCCAGTCCAGCTGGGCGCGCCGATCGCCCCCGACGAGGTCGCCGACGTCGTCGACGAAGCGGGCGTAGCCGTAGATCGCCATCAGGTGCTCGCGAGAAGCAGCGGGAAGCAAGCGAAGCGCGACGGGGAAGTTCTCGTCACGGGACTTGGCGAGGACCGTCCCCTGCTCGAGTGCGGGGGCGGTAGCGCTCATCGGGCCACTCGGCCTCGTGAGCCGCTCCCGACCCCGCCGCCGGAGCCGGCAGCGGCCCGCTCGGGGGCCTCTCGGGCCGTGCCGATGCCGATCCGACCCGCTCGCTCGAGCCCGGCCACAGTCGACGCGGCAATGCCCGCGGCGTCCAGGCCGAGGCGGGCAAGGATGACGTCCGGCTTGCCGTGGGGAAGGAAGGTCGTCGGCACGCCGAGGCGCACGACAAGCGGCCCGCGCACCTGTTCGGCCGCGGCGCGCGCGTCGACCTGGTCTGCGAGGTAGGCGCCGGCCCCCCCGTGGACAAGACCGTCTTCGGCGGTGACGACGAGGTCTGCCGCGGCGGCCCGCTCTACCAGCATCGGGTCGAGCGGACGCACGACGCGCGGGTCGATCACGGTTACCTCGACACCCTCTCGCGCGAGGATCTCGGCAGCGTCCAGCGCCGCCTTGGCGAGCTTGCCCACGCCGACGAGGACCACCCGGTCGCCACCCTCTCGCAGGACCCGGGCGCGAAGCCCGTGGCCGGGAGCGCCGAGGTGGGCGGGGCCCGGGGTCTTGGGGTACCGGATGAGCGCCGGGCCGTCGAGCGCCAGCGCCGCGTCCAGCATGGGCGCGAGCTCCGCCGGCTCGGAGGGGGCGAGAACGGTCAAACCGGGGACCGCGAGCCCGAGCACCATGTCGAGGATCCCGTGGTGCGAGGGGCCGTCGTCTCCGGTGATCCCCGCACGGTCGGCGCAGACCACGACCGGCGCCCGGTGCAGTCCGACGTCCAGGTTCTGCTGGTCGAAGCAACGCGAGAGGAACGTCGAGTAGATCGCCACGATCGGGCGCAGGCCGGCCATCGCCATCCCTGCCGCCGCGGTCATCGCGTGGCTCTCGGCGATGCCGACGTCGACGAAGCGCTCGGGGTGCCGCGCCTCGAAGGGAAGCAGCCCGGTCGGGCCCGGCATCGCCGCGGTGACCGCGACGACGGTGGGATCGCGGGATCCGACTTCGAGGAGGGCCTTGGAGAAGGCCTCGGTGTAGCTGGCCTCGGTCGAACGGGGACCGACGGCCAGTGCCCCGCGGTCGCCGACGCGGTTGGGAGTCGCCAGGTTGGGCTGGGCCTTCAGGTCGTGGAGGCACTGGATCTCGTCAGCCTCGGCCGGTCCGTAGCCCCTGCCCTTGCGGGTGAGCACGTGCAGGACGATCGGACCGGGATAGCGGGCGGCCTTCTCCAGGGCGTGCTCGAGCACCCCGACGTCGTGGCCGTCGATCGGGCCGAGGTAACGGATGCCGAGGGCCTCGAAGAAGACGTGCGGCTCGACGAGCTCACGGAGCGCCGAGGTGAGGCTTCTCAGGGATTGGCCGGCGAGCTGGCCGACGCCGGGGATGTCGTCGAGCGCCCGGACGACCTTCGAGCGGATCGCCCCGTAAGAGGGGTTGAGACGGAGCTGGGTGAGCGACTCGGAGAGCTTGGACACCGTCGGGGCGTAGCTCCGGCCGTTGTCGTTGAGCACGATGCACACCCGAGCCTCGCCGTGACCGAGGTTGTTCAGCGCCTCGTAGGCCATGCCACCGGTCAGCGCTCCGTCTCCGACGAGAGCGACGACTCGCCGCTTCTCCTGACCGGTGCGGGCGAACGCGGTGGCAATTCCGTGGGCGTAGCTGAGCGCCGTCGACGCGTGGCTGTTCTCGATCCAGTCGTGGGCCGACTCCGAACGGCTCGGGTACCCGGAGAGGCCGCCCTCCTGACGAAGGCTGGCGAAGCGCTCCTGGCGCCCGGTGAGCAGCTTGTGAACGTAGGACTGGTGGCCGGTGTCGAAGAGCAGCACGTCGCGGGGCGAGTCGAAGACGCGGTGAAGGGCGATCGTCGCCTCGACAGCGCCAAGGTTCGAGCCGAGGTGCCCGCCTGTCCGCGACACCGCGTCCACCACGAATCGCCGGCACTCGGCCGCAAGGGACGCGCACTCGTCGAGGTCGAGGCCCTTGACGTCAGCCGGCGAGGAAATCCGGCCGAGGATCGGGTAGTCGGCAACTACAGGCTCGTCCACCCTCTATCCCTCCTCCGGTCGGTGCTTCCCACATTCGACCCGGGCCGAAGACCGCGGGGCCGAGCCGGGCGCCATCACCCCGGCGACCGGTCTCTCGGTCGCTCGGGCACCTCATGCGAAGTTGCGATGACCAGCCGGTCAGTGGAGCTGTTCGTATTCATCCTCGCAGAAGGCCCACCCCGAGTCAACGACGGGGGGCCAGACCACCCCAGCATCTGCTCAGTCGTCAGAAGCCGACTCCGCGGCGGCCACGACGAGGGGCGTCGGCGGGACGGCAAGACGCGAGAGGGCGGCCCCTAGTGCCGAGGAGACGAGGCCCGACGCAACAGCTTGCTGGCTTGCGGGCAAGCTCGCCCGGACGGCGGCAGTGACCCGGGCCAGCACCTCGTCCAGAACCTCGGGGGCGCAAGAGCGTTGCCGGGCCGCGAGCGAGGCCAAGTCGAGGACGATCCCGATCTCGGGTGCTGCGGCATCGGCGAGCAGGGCCTCGTTGCCCTCGACCACGGCAGACCCGCCGGCGAGCGCCGTGGCGAGCCGCGCAGCCAGCGCCGCACCGGCAGCACGGGCCGCCGCGAAGAACAGGTCCTCCTTCGAGGCGAAGTGACGATAGAAGGAGCCCTTGGCGATGCCCGCCGCCCGGCAGACGTCGTCGATCGTCACCTCGGAGTACCCGTGCCGGGCAAAGGCCGCCAGCCCCGCTTGCAGGACCCGGGCCGCGGCGAGCTCGGCGGCGGCCGACTCCGAGTGCGACTTCAGCAGCCGGCTCCACATCTCGGGGCGGAAGACGCCGCGTCCCTGTGGACGCCCGAGCAGGTCCGGCAGGAGATCGGGGAGCAGCCCGGCGATCGCCTCGAGCGTGAGGTGACGGCGCTCGCGCAGCAGTCGCACCAGGCGTACGAGCTCGACATGGCGCTCGTCGTAGAGGAAACGGTTGCTCGCCGCCTTGACGGGCGGCGGCAGGAGACCGTTCGCGAGGTAGTAGCGGATGGTCGCGGCGCGAACGCCCGTGCGGGCCACGAGCTGGGACATGGTGAGCCGTCCGGGTAGGGTGCCGACCGTGGGCAGGGTGGTAGTGGTCACCGACGCCAGTACCGGCATCCCTCGCTCGCTCGCCGAGGCGCTCTCCATCGCCGTCCTTCCGATCACCGCCGAAGAGGACGGCGATCCCGACTCGGAAGACGACGCCAGCTCGCGCCTCTCCGAGTCCGCAGAGGCCGATGAGCTGGACGCGGCCAACCGCCCGTTCGTCACAGCCTACCTGGAGGCCGTCGAGCAGCCCGGTGTCGATGCCGCGGTGGTCGTGACGCCGGCAGTGGAGTTCGCCTCGATGTTCCGCAACGCGGTCCTGGCTGCCGAGCTGGCCGGGATCCCAGCCGTGGCGGTTGACTCGCGCACCGCCTCCGCCGGCCAGGCGCTCGTGGTGCTGGCCGGGGCAGAGGCTGCAGCGCGGGGCGAGGAACTCCCCCAGGTCGTGCGAACCCTGGAAAGCGCGGTGCGGCGGGTCGAGCTCGTGGCGTCGCTCGCCACGTTGGAGCCGATCCGTCGCAGTGGACCGCTCCCCGCTGAAGTGCTGGGGCCGCCGGAGCTAGAGGGCGGCCGAAGCGTCTTCCGGATGCGGTCCGGGGCCGTCGAGCCGCTCGGCGCCACCGCCAGCGGGGACGAGGCACTGGTGCGGATCCTCGACGCCTTCAAAGAGAGCGGCCGTCACGGCGTGGAGCGCGTGGCCATCTTCCACGCCGGAGCGCCCGAGCTCGCCGCCCGGTTGGGCGAGCTCCTCGGCGAGGTCGACTTTGTGGCGGGCTTCTCCCGAGCGATGCAGGTCCATACCGGACGAGGGGTCGTCGGAGCGGCGTGGCTCGCTCGGGATGCGCCCGGAGGGTGACCTGCTGTTTGCCCGATCGGGCCGTCGGGTAGCCTTTCCCGTGCCGGGCACGTGGGCGCGAGAACGGGGATCGAGATGGACGTGCTAGGTGGCACAGGACCAACAGACTGGTCCCTAGCAGGGACGATGGCGACAAGCGCCACCGCGACGGTGGGCCTGATGGCCGCCCCGTCACTCGGCGCCAGCCAGGCTCCTCCCGGGGAGGTTACGGCGGAGATCCCCATCGTGACGGGAAAGAACGCTGCCGCCCGGCCCGTTGGCAACGCCTACGGCGTGCTGCTCCCCGACGGGACCGTCTGGTATCCCGGATCGCGCAAGCGACTGCCCGCACCCTTCGCGTTGCGGCTCACGGTCTGGCTGCTCTTCCTCGTGCTGCTGATCGGCCTCGGGGGCCTGGCGGTCGAGCGGGTCCACCCGACTTGGCTCGACTTCGCCCGGCGCACCGCCTCACCGGCCGCTGTCGCTGCCGGGACCTCACCGCCAGCGACCACCGGCAGGACCGCCGGACAGGGCGGTAGCGCGACCGCAGGGTTCCACCTGGTGAAGAGCGCCTCCACGACGGCGACCTACGCCACGGGGGCCGGCACCTACGACCTTGTACTCACCTTCTCCCACCCCGTGTGGACGGTCGTCGCCTCGCCCGCCGGTTCGCAGCACTTCCTCGTCGAGCAGACCCTCCAGCCGAGCGCCAGCCCCAAGCAGGTGGTGGTGAATGGCACGGCGAGCGTCCAGCTGTCGGCGGCGACCGACTCGATCCAGGTCCAGTCCGCAGGAAAGACGCTCGGGACGGTGAGCGCGCCTCGCGTCGGGACGACCTATACCTTCGAGCCATCGTCCCGCTGAACCCGCTCGACAGCATCCGGCGCCCCACTCCGGGGCGCGGCGCCTCGCGCCTGTCGCTGAGGCACACTCTGTTCGTGGGTCCCGACCGCGACGGCACAGGGTCCCGCGCTCGGGAGGCCGAGGAGGAAACGACCCGACCATGACCGAGACGGAGCGTCGAACCGCCAAGACCGGCGCGGCGAACATCGCCCGCCAGCGCCGCTTCTGGAACCGGCGCGCGGCCTCGTGGGACCACGGAGCTTGGACCAACCCGGGCCTGGTGCAGGTGGTCGACCGGGTCGTGGCCGAGGCCGCTCCCAGCCCGGGTGCTGTGGCGGTCGACATCGGCTGCGGCTCTGGCCAGCTGACCTTGAAGCTCGCCCCTCTCGTTGGCTCGGTGACGGGCGTGGACGTCAGCTCGGCGATGATCGAGCTCCTCGCGGACAACGCCCGCAATGCCGGCGCCACCAATGTGACGGGGCGTGCCGTCCCTGTCGAGCACCTGGATCTCGCTCCCGCGTCGATCGATCTCGTGGTCTCCAATTACGTGCTCCACCATCTGCGCGACGAGGACAAGGCGGCGGTGGTCGCCAAGGCCGCCTCCTGGTTGCGCCCGGGCGGACGCTTGGTGATCGGCGACATGATGTTCGGCCGCGGGTCCGAGTCGCGAGACCGAGAGATCATCGGCTCCAAGGTGCGCTTGATGCTGCGCAGGGGCCCTGCAGGCTGGTGGCGGATCGCCAAGAACGCCAGCCGCTACCTGCTGCGCTTCCAGGAGCGCCCCGTGTCGATGAGCGCCTGGGTGGCCATGTTCCGAGCCGCGGGTCTCGTCGAGGTGGAGGCGATCCCGGTCGTGAACGAGGCGGCTGTCGTGCGGGGAACCAAGCCGGGCTCATCGTGAGGCGCGGACGAGACGAGGTGAGCCGGTGCTGATCGCCACGACCAACAAGCTGGCCGGCTACGAGATCGTCGAGGTGCTCGGAGAGGTGTTCGGCCTGACCGTCCGGTCCCGCAATGCCGCCTCTCAGCTCGGCGCCGGGCTGAAGTCCCTCGTCGGGGGCGAGCTGCGGGGAATGACCAAGAACCTCGAACAGAGCCGGACCGAGGTCCTCGAACGGCTGGCCGACGCGGCGACCGCACGGGGCGGGAACGCCATCGTGGCGATGCGCTTTGACACCTGCGAGCTGGGCGGAGTGTGGACCGAGCTGTGCGCGTACGGCACCGCGGTCCGAGTGGTGGCCTCCAAGTCGTGACCTGCGTAGGCGGCGCGTCGTCAAGGCGCACTCCGCTGAGCGCTCCCGGTGCCCCGGCGGAGGCCGCCGGCGACCGATGATCGAGGCTGAGGCGCTCACCAAGCGCTACGGGAACACGATCGCGGTCGACCAGCTCTCGTTCCAGGTCCTGCCCGGACAGGTGACCGGATTCCTCGGCCCGAACGGCTCCGGCAAGTCGACCACAATGCGGATGATCGTCGGCCTGGACTCGCCTGATTCGGGCCGGGTCCGCGTAAAGGGCAAGCGCTACCGAGACCTCGCCTGGCCGCTGCGCGAGGTCGGGGCGCTCCTCGAGGCCCGGGCCATTCACCCAGGGCGCAGCTCGGCCAACCACCTCCTCGCGCTGGCGCGGGCCAACCGGATCCCGGCCGAGCGCGTCGACGAGGTGCTCGAGCTGGTCGGTCTCAGCGCGGTGGCACGAAGGCGCGCCGGCAAGCTCTCGCTCGGAATGGGCCAGCGTCTCGGCATCGCCGCAGCGCTCCTCGGAGATCCCGGCGTGCTGCTGTTCGACGAGCCCGTCAACGGGCTCGACCCCGACGGCATCCGATGGGCGCGCAATCTGCTGCGCAGCCTGGCGGCGGAGGGCCGCACCGTTTTCGTGTCGAGCCACTTGATGAGCGAGATGGCACTCACCGCCGACCACGTGATCGTGGTTGGCCGGGGCCGGTTGATGGCCGACCTCCCGATCGGTGAGCTAACCGCCCGCAGCCTGGGCTTCGTCCGGGTGAAATCGCCGGCGCCCGGTGCACTGGGCGACCGGCTCAGCGCGATGGGCGGCGTGGTCTCGAAAGTGGCGGGCGGCGCGCTCGAGGTGCGCGGGATCCGAGCCGAGCAGGTGGGCGAGGTAGCCGCCGAGCTCGGCGTGGTGCTGCACGAGCTCAGCCCGATGGAGGCGTCCTTGGAGGAGGCCTACCTCGAGCTCACCGGGGAGGCGGTCGAGTACCGGGGCGGGGCTGGGCGCGGCCCCGATGCCGCCGATCCCACCTCCGTCGCGCAGGCCGACGTCACGGCTGGCGAGGGAGCGCGCGATGGATAGCCCGGCCGGCCGCTACGGCCTTCCCGACGCGATCCGCTCGGAATGGACGAAGCTGTCCACGGTTCGCTCGACTGCCTGGACGCTCCTTGTGACCGTCGTCGCCGCAGTTGGCCTCGGGGCGCTCGTCTCCTGGGTGCAGGCAACCCACTACGCGAACAACGGCTTCATCGACCGGGCGACCTTCGACCCGACTCGCGTCTCGCTGAGCGGCCTGCTCTTCGCCCAGCTGGCGGTCGGCGTGCTCGGCGTGCTCGTGATGTCGGCCGAGTACGGTACCGGCACCATCCGAGCGACGCTCTCCGCCATGCCGCGGCGGGTCGAGGTGCTCTGGGCCAAGGCCCTCGTCTTCGGGAGCCTGATCCTCGTGGTTGGAGAAATCCTGTCGCTCGCAGCGTTCTTCCTCGGCCAGTCGATCCTGTCGAGTCGTGCGCCGCACGCCACCCTCGGGGACCCTGGCGCGCTGCGTGCGGTGCTCGGGGCGGGCTGCTACCTCACCGCTCTCGGCCTGCTGGCGCTCGGGCTGGCCACGGTGGTCCGCCACACCGCCGGCGGCATCAGCGCGTTCGTCGGTGTCCTGTTCGTCCTGCCCGTGATCTCCGACGCGCTCCCCTCGTCGGTGTCGGTGCACGTCAACAAGTTCCTGCCCGCCGACATCGGGGTCTCGATGCTCTCTACGCAGCCCACCGGCACCGCCTTCCCACCCTGGGGCGGGTTCACGCTGCTCTGCGGCTACGCCGCGGTGGCACTCGTCGTGGGCACGGTTCTTCTCCGGCGCCGCGACGCCTGAGGCGGCGGCGCCAAGCGCCTACTCCGTCGGACGGATCTCCCAGTCGTAGGAGTGCTCCGCGTCGGGGTAGCCACCGGAGGCGACGTCCTCGGCAAAGGCCTTGGCGGCCGCTGCCATCTCGCTGCGCAGGTCCGCGTAGCGTTTGACGAATCGTGGCTGATGTCCGGAGGACAGCCCGAACATCTCGGTGGACACGAGCACCTGTCCGTCGCAGTGGGGACCAGCGCCGATGCCGATGGTGGGGATGGAGAGCGCCTCGGTCACCCGGCGCGCCGCCTCGCTCGGCACGGCCTCGAGGACAACCGCACAGGCTCCGGCCTCCTCCAGCCTGCGGGCGTCGGCCAGCAGGCCGAGCACCGCCTTTTCCGTGCGCGCCTGGACGCGGTTGCCACCAAGCTCGTGAAAGGACTGCGGGGTCAGGCCGAGGTGTGCCATAACCGGGACGCCCTTCGAAGTGAGCGTGGAGACAAGCTCCACCTCGGCGCCTTCGAGCTTCACCACGGCGGCGCCACCTTCTTTCACGAGACGGACGGCATTCGCCACGCCGTCGGCGAGAGATGCCTGATAGGCGCCAAACGGCAGATCGGCGACGAGCAGCGCCTTGGTAAGGCCCCGACGCACCGCCCGGGTGTGGTGGACCACCTCGTCCATCGTCACGGGCAAGGTCGTCTCGTAGCCGAGGACGAAGATGCCGAGCGTGTCGCCAACCAGCACAACCGGGATCCCGGCCTCGTCCAACACCTGGGCGGTCGGATAGTCGTAACAGGTCAGCATGGCGAAGCGCTGGCCTTCCTCCTTGAAACGCTGGAGGTCGAGGACGGTGGTCGTCATGTGCAGCTCCCTTCGGTCCCGGGGCAACGCCTCCAGGCCACTCCTGCAACAGATCACCGGGCACTCCCGGCACCACCATTATGGCGGGCCTCGAGCAACCTCGGACAGGGGCTCCGCCTGGGCTTTGCTGAACACCGAGCCGTGGCGATCTTGAGTCCCGACCGGGCCGGAAGCAGATCGAGGCCGGCCCCCCATCGGGAGCCGGCCTCGGTGCCGTTGCGCTGTCGATCGTCTCGCCGCGTGGTGCTCGATGCGGTGAGCGGTCGAACTTAGTTCCCTCGCGAGTGGCCCTCGCTCTGGTGGGTCCCGGGGGTGAAGGAGACCCCGCGAAGGACCTCGCCGTTTCCGGCAGCCTTCACCAGCGAGAACGCCTCCGTGCCGGGACTGGTCGCCGAGAGCTGATCGGTGACAGCCACCAGCTTGTTGGGGTCGGCTCCCTGGTCCCCGCTCCCGCTCACCGTCGAGGTCACCGCCCAGATGGTCGCGGTGCCGTCAGGGTTCACACGACCGGTGATATTGCGCAGCCCGTCCGTCGCTGGCGCCCACGGCAGGCCGCCCGTCGCGCTGTCGGTCCCGGTCGGATAGCCAGGAACGGTGTAGGGCTGGCCCAAGTTGAGGCCGTTTCGGATGGTGTAGGCGAGCGACCAGACACCGGTCGTCGTGTCGAGCACCCACTTCTGCAGCCCCGCGGTGGTCTG
>JAODBN010000384.1 GCA_025463965.1 Acidimicrobiaceae bacterium | reverse complement strand
CGGCTTTAAGCTGCCGAGTGCTGGCGTGGCTTGACGCGACGTGATCGTCGGGTCCGAGGCGGGGGAACCGTCCCGAGGGTGTCGGATCACCAGCTCGGGGCGAGACCGTCCGATGGTGGCGTCCGCGGTCTCGTGAACGGGTCGGCGCGCCAGCCCCACACACGCCCCGCCAAAAGCAGCGCTCGGGCGTCGCCCGATTAGCCCACGGGAATCCCTCCGAGAGCGGCGGGCATCAGGTGTTGGCATTCAGCCTGCTTGGTCATCATCTGCTGGGAACGCGACTCGCTCCTGGTGATGCCATGGCTGCTGAGAGGGAAATAGGGGCGTCCCTGTGCGTCGGTGGTGGGGTCGGGCCAGTTCGTCACCCCGTGGGAGCGCAGGCACTCGCTGAATTTCACCATGCCACTCAGCAACAGCGGTACCTCGGCTGCGGGAAATTGATCGTCGCTACCGGCAGGGAGCAGGTGATCGCAGCTGTTCTCGGCCGCCGCGAGTTGAGAGCTGCCGACCTTGAGTTGTGCCGCGCCAGGGAACTTGATGTTGGTGGCGCCTGGTTGGGGGTCGGGCCAGTTCGGCACCCCGTGGGAGCGCATGCAGTGGGAGAAGGCGAGCAGGGGGGAGTTCGTCGAACCCCCCGCACTCGATGAGGCGCTGCTTGGCCGGGTGGTAGAGCCGAGTTGCGCCACTTGACTCGTCGGTGAGCCTCCGCACGCCGCCGCCGCTAGGGCTAGGCCGGCCGCGGTGATGACGGCGAGTGCCGTTTGCGCCGTGCGCGGCGACGTTCCTTGGTGCCAACGGTTGGGTGTGACCCATGTCTGCCTCACGACGCGGACCATACGAGCGGCGACCTAACGCTGGCGTAACCCGCGAGCCGTTATGCAGGCGAGATCTCAAATGGAGGACCATGGTTGTCGTGAGAGTGCTCGTCGTCGAGGACAGCCGGGTGGTGGCGGATCGAATCGCAGATGGTCTGCGAGATCGGGGTGTCGCCGTCGACGTCGCGTACGACGGTGAGAGTGGCCTTGGCAAAGCCACGGTCACCTCCTACGACGTCGTCGTACTCGATCGCGATCTACCGAAGGTGCACGGCGACTCGGTCTGTCGCCAGCTCGTTGCGGCTCGCACGGATGCCCGCATTCTCATGCTCACCGCGGCCGGCGCGGTCAGCGATCGTGTCGACGGACTCAACCTCGGTGCCGACGATTACCTTCCCAAGCCCTTTGACTTCAGTGAACTGGTTGCGCGGGTCGAAGCACTCGGGCGGAGGATGCCGTCGAGCCCGCCCGTGCTTCGTCGTGCGGACCTCGTTGTTGATCGAGCGCGACGAACGGCGAACCGCGGCGGCAACCCCGTGCCGCTCGCCCGAAAGGAGCTTGCGGTGCTCGAAGTCCTTCTCGAAGCTGACGGAGGAGTCGTGAGCGCGGAAGAGCTCCTTGAGCGAGTCTGGGACGAGCACGCTGATCCGTTCACGAACGCGGTCCCGATGACTCTTGCTCGTCTTCGCGCCAAGCTGGGGCAGCCGCCCGTCATCGAGACGGTCATCGGCAGCGGCTATTGCATTCGGTGATCGCTCGCCGATTCGCGCCGGTCAAACGAGCCAGCCGACGAAGCGTCCGGACGCGGATCGGGCTGGCCTGCGGGGGGCTCTTTCTCGTCGCGGGAGGGGCGCTCGTGGGCGTGACGTACGCGCTCGTCGACCACAGCTTGCCGATTGACACCGTCGCGCAGCCCAGAGCCGCCCTGTCGGTCGTCCAAACAGAACCTCTCTACAAGCAATGTCAGGCGGGCGCCCTCAAGGGAACCCGTCAAGACCCTGGCCTCGAGGCGAAATGTCAGAGTGCCTTCAGCACGGGAGCGCGCGTCGGCGCGACCGACCAGCGAGCGAACGATCTCCGTAACCTGCTCCTCTTCTCCCTTCTCGGGCTGGTAGGCGGGACCGCTCTAGTGGGAGGGCTTGGCTGGTCAGTCGGGCGGCGGGTGCTGCGTCCGCTGCAGCGAGTAACCGCAGCGGCACGACGAGCGTCGTTCGACCACCTCGACGAACGACTTGCACTCGTCGGACCTCATGACGAGCTGAAGGAGCTGGCAGACACCTTCGACGGGATGCTCGATCGGCTGACGGCGTCGAGTGCCGGCCAGCGCCGTTTCGTCGCCAATGCCTCTCACGAGCTGCGGACGCCGCTCACCGAGATACAGACGACGGTCGACGTCACGCTCGCAAAATCCGCAAGGACTATCGAACAACTCGAGGCTTCGATGGGCGAGGTGCGACTGGCGTCGAAACGTGCGGAGACGACAATCGAAGCGCTCCTCACTCTCGCTCGCTCCGACGCGGGTCTCACCCGCACCGAACTTGTCGACCTGCCGACCGCGGTCACCGACGCGCTGGATCTTGTCGAGTCTCAGGCCCGAGCGTTCTCCGTCACGGTCGAGGCAGAACTCGGCGCAGCCGAGACACTCGGCGACCGGGTACTCGTCGAGCGGCTCGTCGCGAATCTCGTGGACAACGCCGTTCGGTATAACCACCGAGGGGGCTGGGCACGAGTTGTGACCGGACGCGTTGAACACCGGCCCTTCATCGAGGTTCAGAACACGGGGCAGCAACTTCCCGAAGAGATCGTGCCCGGGTTGTTCGAGCCCTTCCGCCGCCTAGATGATCGTGTGGAATCCCCAGGTGGCTCAGGCCTCGGCTTGTCGATCGTGGCGTCGGTCGCCGCGGCCCACCGGGGCTCAGTCGTGGCGCGTGCGCGTCCCGAAGGCGGTTTGGCGGTGCGCGTCACCTTCGACAGCGAAGCGGACGCGCCTGATCATGACGGCGCGACGAAGACTGAACCTGGCTAGGACCGGTCTCAGAACCCGGGGCGTGTCGTTGCGCGGAGAGCCTGAAGGGTCAAGATCTAATCGCTGATCGTGGCGACGCCGCAGCTGGTCGAGTTTCGGGCGTCATCGCTGGTGGTCGAAAGCGCCTTCTCCTGGGTGCTGTGCTTCAAGCGCCTCGGACACCGCTACGGCCGCGCACAGCTCACCGCGCGCCCACCGGTCGCCTTGGGGTGCGTAGTGGTCAACCTGGCGCCGACTTGCGCGACAAGACTCCTCAGACCAGGATCGTCGACGCCGTGGGCCGCCGCCCGCACCAATTGCTGTGGCCCTCCGCCTGTCCCGTGACGGGAGACGCTGATGGGTCCGTTCGATGTGGCGCTGGACGACGAACGCACCCAGCTCGAAGCATTCGTCGAGGAGTACCGCAGCGCCCTCGAGGTGACCCTC
>JAODBN010000356.1 GCA_025463965.1 Acidimicrobiaceae bacterium | reverse complement strand
GGGGGATCTCCGAGCTGTTCTCGCTCCCCGATGGCTACGAGGTCGTGCTCGGCAACGGAGGCACGACCGCGTTCTGGGACATCGCCACGTTCTGCCTGATCCAGTCCAAGAGCCAGCACCTGTCCTTCGGCGAGTTCTCCTCGAAGTTCGCCACGGCGGCCAAAGCCGCCCCCCACCTCGACGCGCCGAGCGTGATCTCCTCGGAGCCCGGCACGCACCCAGAGGCCGAGGTCGACCCATCCGTCGACGTCTACGCCCTGACCCACAACGAGACCTCGACCGGCGTGGCGATGACATTGCGCCGTCCGCGGGGATCGGACGGGACGCCCGCCGACGGCCTCGTGCTCGTCGACGCGACGTCCGGTGCCGCCGGCCTCTCCTTTGAGCCGTCCGAGGTCGACGTCTACTACTTCGCCCCCCAGAAGAGCTTCGGCTCCGACGGCGGACTGTGGCTCGCGGCCATGTCCCCCGCCGCGCTCGAGCGTTCCGCGGCCATCGCTGCTACCGGACGGTGGGTGCCGGCGTTCTTGGACCTCAACATCGCGATCGAGAACTCGCGCCTCGAGCAGACCTACAACACCCCCGCCTTGGTCACCTTGCTGCTGCTCGCCGAGCAGGTCGAGTGGATGAACGAGAACGGGGGCCTGGCCTTTGCGTCGGGGCGCTCCGAGCGGTCCGCGCAGATCCTCTACGGCTGGGCGGAGCGCTCGCAGTTCGCAACCCCCTACGTCGCCACGACCGACGATCGCTCGACCGTGGTCGGCACGATCGACTTCGTCGACACCGTCGACGCCTCGGCGGTGGCGAAGGCGCTTCGGGCGAACGGCATCGTCGACACCGAGCCCTACCGAAAGCTCGGTCGCAACCAGCTCCGCGTCGCGATGTTCCCCGGGATCGATCCCGAGGACGTCGAGGCCCTCACCGCCTGCGTCGACTACGTCGTCGAGCGTCTGGGCTGACGCGCAGCGGGCCAGCGCCTCTCGGTGCTGGCCCGCTCGGTGCCGGTTCGCTCGTGCGAAGTGCCGGGCTCTCAGCCGCCGGAGACGTCCTCGATTCGTTCGTGCCCCGCCGAGATGAAGGGCATCATCGAGCGAAGCTCCGCACCGATCTGCTCGACCTGGTGCGTGCGGCCCGCCTCGCGCAGCTCGTTGTAGCGCTTGAGGCCCGTCTCGTTCTCCTCGATCCACTCCTTGGCGAACGAGCCGTCGCGAATCTCGGCGAGGACCTTTTTCATCTCGGCGCGAACACCCTCGGAGATGATGCGGGGTCCACGGGTGAGGTCGCCGTACTCGGCGGTTGTGGAGATGGAAAAGCGCATCCCCGAGATGCCCTGCTCGTACATGAGGTCGACGATCAGCTTCAGCTCGTGCAAGCACTCGAAGTAGGCCGACTCGGGCTGATATCCCGCCTCGACGAGGGTCTCGAAGCCGGCGGTGACAAGAGCGGTGAGGCCGCCGCACAGCACGACCTGCTCGCCGAACAAGTCCGTCTCGGTCTCCTCGTCGAAGGTGGTCTCGAGCACTCCGGCCCGGGTCGCCCCGATGGCGTCCGCGTAGGCGAGCGCGAGCGCCATGGCGTTGCCGGAGGCATCCGCGGCAACCGCGATGAGCGCCGGCACCCCTCCGCCTTCGGTGTAGGTCCGGCGCACCAGGTGTCCGGGGCCCTTCGGGGCGACCATCGCCACGTCGATGCCCGATGCGGGGCTGATCGTCTGAAAGCGGATGTTGAAGCCGTGTGCGAAGAAGAGCGCGTCGCCCTCGCCGAGATGCGGCGCGATCTGCTCGTCGTAGACCCGCGCCTGGTCGGTGTCGGGCAGCAGCACCATCACGAGGTCGGCCTCCTCTGCCGCCTGGGAGATGGTCGTCACCCGTAATCCCGCCGCCTCGGCCTTGGCCCAGGACTTGGAGCCCTCCCGCAGTCCCACCCGGACGTCGACGCCCGAGTCGAGCAGGTTGAGCGCGTGCGCGTGTCCCTGGGAGCCGTAACCGATCACGGCGACCTTGCGGTCGGCGATCAGGCTTCGGTCTGCGTCCTTGGCGTAGTACAGGGTTGGCATCTTCTCGATTCCGTTCGTGTCGTCGGTCGGAGGGATTGAGGGCGTGGGTGCTGGCGTTCCGGCGGGGGAGCCGGCGGGTCGGCCAGCTCAGGTGCCGGTCAGCTTAGGTAGCGCGATCGAGCCGGTGCGCTGGAGCTCGACGATGCCGTGGGGACGAGCGGCCGTCGCGAAGGCGTCGACCTCGTCGGGGGTTCCCGCGAGCAGCACGCTCAGGGCGCCCGGGCTCTCACCGACGACCCGGCCGCCGACTGCTTCGAGCGCAGCCACGAACGCGGGGCGTTCGGCCTCGGGAACCGAGATCGTGGCGAGCAGCAGCTCGGCCTCTGCCGCGTCCTCGGGGCGCAACTCGGTGATGGCCACGACGTTCACGAGCTTCTCCAGCTGGGCGATCACCTGCTCGAGGCGCGTCGACTCGAGGTCGACGACGACCGACACCCGCGAGAAGCGGGTGTCCTCGGTGGGCGCCACCGCCAGCGAGAAGATGTTGAAGCCGCGGCGCGAGAACAGCCCGGCGATGCGCACGAGCACGCCGGCCTTGTTCTCGACGAGCAGCGAGACGAGGTGTCGCCGCTCGGGACGCGACAGGCCCCCGAGCGGCTCGGCCGAAGCAGCCGGCGCGCTCATCTGGCGAGTCCGGCCTGGCTCGGGTGGACGACGATCTCGTCGTTCGACGCCCCGGCGGGGACCATCGGGTACACCTGCTCCATCGAGTCGATCCGGAAGTCGATCACCACCGGGCGGTCGTCGATCTCGTTCGCCTTCTCGATCGCCGGGGTCACCTCCTCGGGCGAGGTGACCCGCAGGCCGATGCAACCCATCGCCTCGGCCCAGCGCACGTAGTCGGGCAGGTCGGGCGAGAGGTAGACCTCCGAGTAGCGCTCCTCGTAGAACATGTGCTGCCACTGGCGCACCATGCCGAGATAGGCGTTGTTCAAAATGGCGACCTTGATCGGGATGCGCTCGGCGCTCGCGGTCACGAGCTCTTGGGCGGTCATCTGGAAACAGCCGTCGCCATCGACGGCCCACACCATCCGGTCGGGACGGCCGACCTTCGCACCGAGCGCGGCGGGAACCGCGAAGCCCATCGTCCCGAGCCCGCCCGAGTTGACCCACGTGCGGGGGTGCTCGAAGCGCCAGAACTGGGCCGCCCACATCTGGTGCTGGCCGACGCCGGAGACCAGCACCGTGTCGTCTGGGGTGCTGCGGCGAAGCTCCTCGAGGACGTACTGCGGCTTGACGGTCCCGGGCGCGCTGCCGGCTCCGATGCCGTCCTCGCCGCGGTCGTAGGTGAGCGGGAAGCGCTCCTTCCACGAGTCGAGCAGTGCGATCCAGGGGGCGAGAGCACCCCGATCGGCGCCGCCCTGGCGAGCGACCGCAGCGGTGATCGCCTCGATCGCCTGGCGACAGTCGGCGTGCAAGGCGACCTCGGCGCGGCGCACTTTGCCGAGCTCGGCCCGGTCGATGTCGAGGTGGACCACCTTGGCCTTCGGGGCGAACGCCGACACCTTGCCGGTCACTCGGTCGTCGAAGCGGCTGCCGAATGCGAGGAGCAGATCGGCCTGCTGCATGGCGGTCACCGCGGTGTAGCTGCCGTGCATCCCCGGCATCCCGAGCCAATGCGGGTCGCTCTCGGGGAAGGCGCCGCGCCCCATCAGCGTCGTCACAACGGGGATCCCGGTCGCCTTGACGAACTCGGCGAGCGCCTCGTGGGCGTTGGACTTGAGCACGCCCCCGCCCGCGTAGACGACGGGGCGCTTCGCCGCTCGCACGAGCCTCGCCGCCTCCTCGATCGCCGCGGGCTCGGGCGCACCGGGCGGGCGATAGCCGGGGAGATCGACGGGGCCCGGGTCCTCGTAGGTCATCGTGGCGTTGGCGACGTCCTTGGGGAAGTCGATCAGCACCGGCCCGGGTCGACCGGTGGTGGCCACGTGGAAGGCCTCGGCGACGACGCGGGGGATGTCCGCCGCGTCGGTGACGAGCCAGTTGTGCTTGGTCACGCCCATCGTGATGCCGGTGGTGTCCACCTCCTGGAAGGCGTCGGTCCCGATCGAGCCCGTCGCCACCTGGCCGGTCACCACGACGAGGGGAACCGAGTCCATCATGGCGTCCGCGAGGGGCGTGACCACGTTGGTGGCGCCGGGGCCGCTCGTGACGATGGCCACGCCGGCCCGGCCCGTCACCTGCGCGTAACCCTCTGCGGCGTGTCCCGCGCCCTGCTCGTGGCGGACGAGCACGTGGCGGATCGACGAGTCGATGATCGGGTCGTAGACCGGGAGGATGGCGCCTCCCGGCAGGCCGAACGCGACCTCGACGCCCTGCGCCTCCAGGCTCTTGATCAACGCTTGTGCTCCGGTGAGCTCCATGGCTCCTGCTCCCTCGATGGCTCGGTCACTTTCCCGTCACCCGACGGGCCGCGGCTGCTGCTCACCCCCGCTTGCGTCGCCGCCCGCCGCACCGGGGAAACGAAACGGCCCCCCTTTCGGGAGGCCGTGTGCGCACGAACGACGGAAGGGTCGTCGTGCGCTAAGTGAGAAGTACGACGGTGGTGGCGGTCGTCATGTCCAGAATGATGCCAGAGCGCCGGGCCCTGCGGCAAGCAGGCCCGTCAGGCCTCGGT
>JAODBN010000333.1 GCA_025463965.1 Acidimicrobiaceae bacterium | reverse complement strand
ATCTCAGGGGAGGACGGCGCCACGCGTCCGAGCTCGGTCACAGCTCGAGCTCAGGCCAACGTTACCGGCGAACTCAGGGACAACACCACTTCGAAGAGACACCAGACTCGATCGCTTTCCGTCGTCTGCTCTGTCGCGAGGCCCGTCCGAAACATGGGAGGCAGGTTGCCTTGACCTTTCTGTAGGTCGCATGCTAAAACTGTGGTCATCCGATGTATCGTGGTCTAGCTGACCAGAGCGGGCAGGTTGCAAAGTGCGGCTGCTGCGGGACGGATCTTGCCGATCGCGGGCGTGGGACGACAGCGGAACGGCGCGGAGACGAGCTTCGAGCCTTCGAATGCCCGTCGGGGTGATGGTGGCGGTAGTCAGGTTCGGCGAGATGCCGAGCCGACGGCGGTCGCTCGTGCGAGCAGGTCCGAAGGTTCGGGCGAAGTCGTCGCTTATATGTTCGTATGGCGCATCAGAAGTGCAGATAACAGCGGGGGGCAATAGTCACGCCCGGACTGAAGGGGGAGGTTCGATGGAGGTCGACGCGAACAGCACCAGGAAAGCGCCGAGTCGGCGGACTCGGCGACGGAGACGGCTCAATGGATCGATCGTGGCGATTACGGGCGCGTTGGCGCTGACGACAGTCGGCGTCGCGCCGTGGGCGTCGGCGAGCTCCACGCGCGTCGCGCAGCCCGCGAAGTCGACGGCGGGGGCCGCGGTGAGCCTGAAGGGGCTCAAGGTGCTGGTGGTCCCGTACTGGCTGGATCCGTTCGGTGCGGCATGGTCCTACTGGATAACCAAGATCTACAAGTCGCTCGGAGTCTCGGTCACCACCTACAACCCGAACGCCGTGCGCTCGGCGCAGCTCGATGAGCTGTCGACGGCCGCGACGAGCCACGTGTACGCGGGTGTCATCTGGGAGCCGGTCGACCCCTCGACGGACGCCGTGACGATCGAGCAGATCCAAAAGGCGGGGATCCCGCAGGTGATCTTTGGCGCGGATATCACGTCAAAGACCGTCAAGGTGACCCAGCTGAGCGAGGACGACTACAACTCGTATTACCAGTCGGGCGAGATCGCCGCCAAGTACATCAAGGCCCACCCGTCGCTGGGATCGAAGCCCGAGGCAGCGTTCATCTCGTCCGATCCCGTAAACCCGTCCTGCAACAAGAGGATCAACGGGATGATGGCCGGCCTGAGGAAGATCAGCCCAAATGCTCAGCTGGTCTTCAATGGCCCCGCGGCTTCGGAAGGTGCCGCTGCGACCAAGATGTCGAACTTCATCACGACGGGCAAGCCGTTCAACGTGTTCGCAGCGTGTGGTTCGAACTCGGTCCTGGGCGGAATCTCAGCGATGAAAGCGGGGGGACTCGCCGGTGCGACGAACAAGGTGCCCCAGCACGTGTTCATCCTCTCGAACGACGCCTCCCCGCCGGAGCTCGCGGACATGTGGAGCAAGTCGTCTGCGGTGATGGCGACGAGCTATCTCGCTCCTTCGCTGGCTGCACAGGCCGCGATCTCGCTCCTCGACAAGGTGATCACGCACAAGCTGGCTATCAATGCTTCGGTCAACGCCCCATTCGGCTGGCTGACCGCAACGGCGAACTGCCAGCAGTTCCACAAGTCGATTGTGCAGGAGTTTGGCCAAGTTCCTGGCTTCTCGATCCCCTCTTGCAGTTTCAAGTACGCAGGCACAGCGCTCACACCCTAGGGCGACGAGTGCCGGAACGGGGTCCTGGAAATCTCGGGACCCCGTTTCGTGACGGCACGGCAAGGGAGTCGCGGAACGAGCTGTGGCCGGCGGCACAGACGTGGCGGGTCGGCGAGCTGAGGGATAACGTCCAAGTCGGGCAAGATCCGGCTCGGTCATACCGCGGGCGATAGGGGGACTAGGTGACCTCGGAAGAATTGATCCTCGAGGTGCGGTCAATACAGAAGAACTTCGGTGGTGTTGTCGCGTTGAGCAACTGCAACTTCTCCCTGAGACCCAATGAGGTGCATGCCATCGTCGGTGACAACGGCGCCGGAAAGTCGACGCTGCTGAAGATCATCGCCGGCGCCTTGCAGCCCGACGGAGGGGAGCTGCTCGTCGATGGCCAGGTGGTGTCGTTTACGAGCCCCAAGGCGACGCGCGAGTACGGGATCGCCACGGTCTGGCAGGAGCTCGCGTTGATCGACCACCTCGACGCTACGGCGAACCTCTTCCTCGGTCGCGAGCTCTACCGTCCGTTCCCGCTTTCCCTGCTCGGGGTTCTGGACAAGCGGGCGATGAGGTCCCAGGCCAGCGAGCAGATACGCCGCCTTAAGGTGAACGTGAAGTCCGTGGACCAGCAGCTATTGGGAATGTCGGGCGGTCAAAGACAGGCGATTGCCATTGCACGCGCTTTGACGTTCGGTAGCCGGATGATCATCATGGACGAGCCGACGGCAGCGCTCGGGGTGCGTGAGTCGGCTGCAGTCCTGGAGTCAGTCCGCGAGGTCCGTCGAGCGGGCCGCGCAGTGATCATGATCAGTCACAACTTGCAGGATGTGTTCGCGGTGGCGGACAGGGTCACGGCCCTTCGTCTCGGCCGTACGGTCGCCACGGTCGAGGTGGCAGAGACGACAGCTGAAGAGGTAGTTAGCATGATGACCGGTGCGTATGTCACAAATTAGTCAGCGTTTGTCGACCACGCGGGCGTCGAATTGCCCCCTGGTCGCCAAATCGGCCCTATGAGAACGAGCGAAGAGCCCAGGCGCTTGCCGATTGAAGATGCAGTCGAGGCGCCCCTCGCCGCGAGTGAATCCGTGACCCCTGCTCGCTCGCTGGTGTGGCTCCGGCTGCAGAAGCGCGAGGTGCAGCGGCCGCTAATAAACGCGGCGGCGCTGTTCATTATTGGTGGTGTCGTCCAGGTTATTACCGGCAAGTTCTATACGGTCGGAAATATAGAGAACATCTTCGTTGAGATTGCTGTCGTTGCGGTAATCGTGTGCGCCGAGTCGCTGGTGATGGTGGCCGGAGCGATCGATGTGTCGGTGAGCGGCGTTGTCGTGCTCACCGGTATCGTCTCCGGCCTGCTGGCACAGCACATGGCACTCTGGCTCGCGTTCGTTCTCGCCACACTCACCGGCGCCTTCTGTGGACTCGTCACGAGCTTCCTCGTATTGGGAGTGGGGATCACGAGCCTGATCGCCACGATTGGGATGCTCTACGTCACCGAGGGGGTGGCGAACCTGCTCACGAACGGCCTCCCCGTCGTGAACCTGCCCTCGAGTTACGCGACGGTTGGAAGTGGGCGTATCGGCGGAGTGCCGTGGGCGATGCCGATGGTCTTCTTCGTCCTGATCGTGTTCGTTGCCATTCAGCGCTATACGATCCTCGGTCGGAATGCGATCGCAGTAGGGAGCAATTCGAACGGGGCCTTCCTAAATGGCGTCAATGTCCGACGCACGATGACGCTCTGCTTCGTGCTGTGCGGAACTGCCGCCGGCTGGGCTGGAATCGTCTACGCATCCCGGATCGGGAATCCTGAATCGACCCTCGACAACGATCTCCTGTTCCAGGTCATCGTTGCCTGTGTAGTCGGAGGAACGTCACTCTTGGGCGGCCAAGGAACCGTGTTCGGAGCTTTCCTTGGAGCAATGCTGATCGCTACGATCAACAACGCCCTGGACCTGCTCGGCATCAACCTGTTCTGGCAGGATATATCGCTGGGGGCCCTGCTCGTGATAGCAGTCGGTCTCGACACCGGGCTTCGAAACTTCCGCCATTCCCCGTTGTGGAAGATGTTCCGATCGGTCCGCCAGCCGCGGTGAAGTCGCCGATCCGTCGTGGAAGGTCGCAGCGTGGCGCTGCCGTGATTGCCGCACGGGACCGGACTGCCCTAGCGCATCACGTGATGTGCGACAGCATCGCTCCGACACGGGCCGCCCGGGCCACCGCCGGGGCGATAGTGCCTGACCAGTCCCCGAGGTCTCGAGGGCCGCTTCCCTCGTCGCGGCCCCCGGACGAGGACTTGGCTTCCTCGTCCGGGGGCTCCGGGATCAGGGCCGCGCGCCGAGACCCGACAATTCGTAGACCGCATCGATCGCGCGCATGTTCGCAACCGCATCGGCGCCACCCGTGATCGGCGGCTCCTCGCCGGCGACGACCTTGCAGAAGGCGCGAAGTTGATACTCGTAGCTGGTCCTGGCCTCGAGGACTTCGTCGACCGTCGAACCGTCCTCGAGCTTCGCTCGGATCCGGTGCGCGAACTGCGGCGCCATCGGGTTGAGCACCTCGAGCTCGCCGGCTTGCCCCCACGCCCGGAACACCATCGAATCCGGCCACACGGTCCTCTCAGCGACCATGGACGAGCTCACAAACGCATCGGCTATGCCCTCAAAGGACAGGTCGGCCTCCATCGAGACGTCAACTCCCCGGGGGCCCTCGACCGCGACGGCACGAGTGACTTCCGGCTCAGTTCCTACCACTGTACGGACCATGTGCATGCAGTAGGAGCCAAGATCCATGAAGGAGCCTCCACCAAGCTCGAGGTCGAAGCGGATGTTGTCAGACGGAATCGAGACGGCAAACCGAGCCTCGACGCGCTCGAGCGGGCCGATCAGCTTGCTCAGCTCGATCATGCGATTGGCGACTGGGTGGTAGCGCCAATGGAAGGCTTCAATGAGAAATCGGTGGTTCCGCTCCGCCGCGTCGACCATGGCAGCGGCCTGGATTGCGTTCGAGGCGAGGGGCTTCTCGCACAAGACGTGGTGACCGGCGTCGAGCGCGGCGATCGTCCACTTCGCGTGGAGCGAATTCGCAAGCGGGACGTAGATCGCATCGAGCGATGTATCCTCCAAGAGCGCCTGATACGTGGAATACACGACGGGGATCGCGTGCTCCTTGGCAAAGGTTTCTGCGCGAGCCGGGTTGCGTGCCGCGATCGCACAGATCTCGACCTCGTCGACCGAGCGCGCGGGCTCGATCAAGGACCGTCCCGTTATTCCAGCAGCTCCAATTATTCCCATTCGCATGGCATTCCTCCAAGTTGTAAGTGCGACGATGACGTACGGCGCTCCGTCCGGGCGCACCCGGACTGGAGCCGGATCGGGTCAGCGATCGGACATCGTCTCGGGATCGGGACCCAACCGAGTTGCTGGCATCGAGGATATGAGATCCATCTCCTTGGGATCGAGCGTGAAATCCTCGACGTCGATGTTCTCCAGCATCCGGTGTGCGTGGGACGTCTTTGGGACCACGACGTTGCCGAGCTCAACGTGCCAACGAATGACCACTTGAGCCGGCGTCCGGTGCTTCTTCGCGGCAAGCTCGCGTACGATCGGATGGCTCAGCAGATCGCCTCCTTGTCCGAGCGGTGCCCACGCTTCCGACAAGATCCCGTGCCGTCGGTGGAAGTCCCGCAGGTCGCTTTGGGGGTGCTGAGGATGCAGCTCGATCTGATTTACGGCGGGCACGACGCCCGTCTCGTCCATGAGGCGCTCGAGGTGGCGCCGGGTGAAGTTCGACACACCGATTGTACGGACGCGACCGGCGTCCCGGAGCTCGATGAGGGTTCCCCAGGTGTCGACGTATTGGTCATACATCGGCTGAGGCCAATGTATGAGGCACAGGTCAAGGACCTCGAGCCCAAGCCGCGTCAGGCTCTCATCGAACGACGAGAGCGTTCGGCTGCGACCCTGGTTCGCGCTTGCGATCTTCGAGGTCACGAAAAGACGCGAGCGATCGAGGAGTCCGCTCGAGATGGCGCTACCGACGCCCTGTTCGTTTCTGTACGACTGGGCCGTATCGACGAGCCGGTAGCCAAGTGCTACCGCCTTCGACAGCGCTTCCGGAACATCGATCGGGTCTATGAGCCTAATTCCGAGGCCAATTTGCGGGATACGGACTCCGTCATTCATCTGAAGGTCCGGTATTGTCGGCATGCCACCTCCTTTCACCCCTTGCAGGATAGCTCCAGACACAAGGTAAATGAGGGCTCGTTCCGATCGGAGCTGTTTCTTACAAGGTTGCGGTTGCTTATTGCAAGATATGCATTACGAACTAAGTTAACCTGCGAAGACTTATATAAAGATCGTGAGTTAGCAGGCTGTGAGCCGGTAGGTGCCACTAGGATGCGTAGGGAAAGGGAAGCCTTGGGAGGTGGTGAATATCGGTCGCGGAGGCGCCCGGGTGACCGCTGCGCCGAGGCCGGAATTCAGGGTCTATGAAGGCGTGCGTGATCAACGACAGCGGCGTACTGGAGACGGTCCAACGGCCCGAGCCACGGGCTGCCCGGGATGTGGTGAAAGTGCAGATCTTGATCGCACCGATGTGCACTGAGTTCAAGGAGCTGCGGGCCGGCAAGGCGCAGGAGGTCCTCGGCCATGAGGCGGCCGGTGTGGTCGTGGACGCGGCCGGGTCGGAGCGAGTTCGTGAGGGCGACCGTGTCGTGGTGATGCCGGGGAACGCTTGCGGTGTCTGTGGAATGTGCGTTGCGGGGGAGCATATCTACTGCGCCAACCAGCGGCACGTGCTTGCCGAGACGGCCTCGGACTTCGGACTCGCAACGTATGCCGAGTACATCGTCAAGCCGGACCGGTTGCTGTTCCGGATCCCGCCGGACGTGAGCATGCTCCATGCTTCCCTGGCCTGTTGCGGGCTTGGTCCAAGCTTGAATGCTCTCGGACGCATGCGTGCGCGTGCCGGCGACACGCTCCTGGTCTCCGGCTGTGGTCCTGTCGGACTCGGAGCTGTCGTGAATGCCGTGGCGCGCTCGCTCCGGGTGATCGCACTTGAACCGACTCCATATCGTGCCGATCTCGCGCGGCGGCTCGGTGCCGGGGAGGTCCTCGACCCGCGCTCCACCGACGTCGATGAGGAGGTACGGCTCCTCACCGGGGGGCGAGGAGCCGATTGTGCGATCGAGACCAGTGGTGTTCGCGACGCCGCCGGACGCCTCGCGGCTTTGCTGCGGCCCCTCGGTCGAATGGCCCTACTCGCCTGGGACGTGCCTGTGGAGTTGCCACCGCTGGTCCCTCTGGGTATCGAGGTCGACGGTTGCTGGCACTGGAACCACGAACGTGACGGCCGCGTGATGTGGGAGACGATCCGCGGATCCGAGAGTGCCCTGACGGAGATGGTGACCCACCTGTTCACGCTGGAGGATGCCGGGATGGCAATGACGCTTCAAGAGACAGGGAACTGCGGCAAGGTCGTTCTGTGTCCTGACGGGCCCGCATCGTTAACGGACGTATTGGAGCATTGAAGATGGAATACCGTTCGCTTGGAACGTCTGGCCTGCAGGTGTCGATCGTGGGGCTAGGTTGCAATAACTTCGGCGGTCGCATGGATGTGAGCCAAGTCAGGCCCGTCGTCGACGCGGCGATCGACGTCGGGATCACGTTCCTCGACACGGCGGACATCTACGGCAACCTCCAAGGGAACATAGGTGGTTCTGAGATCGTGCTCGGCGAGGTCCTGAACGGTCGGCGCGATCAGGTCGTGCTTGCGACGAAGTTCGGCTATATGAACCGGGACATGGGATATGGCGCCGTGGCCGGTGCAAAAGGGGGGCGCGCGTACATTCGGCGTGCGGTCGAGGCTTCGCTCCGACGCCTGCGTACCGACTACATCGACCTCTATCAGCTCCACGCTCCAGATCCGGTGACGCCGATGGTCGAGACGTTGTCGGCGCTGCATGAGCTCGTCCTCGAGGGAAAGGTCCGCTATATAGGCCATTCGAACCTGAACGGCTGGCAACTGGCCGAGGCCGATCATGTCGCGCGTGAGAACGGGCTCCCTCGGTTTATCTCGGCACAGAACAGATGGTCCCTCCTCGATCGCGAGTGGGAGGCCCTGGTGTATCCTGCCGCGGAGCATTATGGGGTGGGGATGATCCCCTACATGCCGTTAGCCCAGGGACTGCTGACCGGTAAGGTGCGCCGGGGCGAGCCTCTGCCGAGCGGAACGAAGATCGCCGATTCGCCGCAATCGGTGACCGAACAGCGAGTCGACCAGGTGGAGCGGCTCATTCAGTGGGGAGCCGACCACGGTCGGAGCCTTATTGAGATCGCCTATGGGGGACTGATCGGGCGACCGGTCGTAGGTACGGTGATCGCCGGGGCGAGCCGTCCCGAGCAAGTTCGGTCGAACGTGGAGGCGGCCTCCTGGCGGCCGACAGCGGAAGAGCTCGCTGCCATCGACGAGATCGTCCCGCCGCCGGCTCCGCCGACGTACTGAGCGCCGCGGTGACGCGACTATTGACCTCGCAGGTTTCATTGACGTCGGACCAAGAGACAGGAAGCCCATATGCCATACTCAAATTTCGATAAGAAGCTCTTCGAGAATGACACTTTGGACGTGTCGACCACGAAGATCCCTGGAATGCTGGTTATTCGGCTTGTGGTCATGCAAGACCCCAGGGGCTGGATGAAGGAGAGCTTTCAGGTCAGCAAACTGGTTCCGCTCGGATTTCCCGAGGACTTCGACCCGGTCGGGAACATGGTGTCGTCGATTCAGCACCGTGGCTTCACTCGCGGAATTCACGCTGATACTGTGAATAAATACATCAGTTTGACCCGCGGTGAGGCGTTCGCGGCGATCGTCGACCTGAGGGTGGGCGAGACGTTCGGCACCGTTGAGATGATCCAGCTCGACCCGGGAAATGCGATCTACGTGCCCAAGGGATGTGGCAACTCGTACCAGACATTGACCGACGATGTCGACTACACCTACCTCGAGGACGCGCGTGTGTCGAGTGACCCGTCCACGTGCGTCGGTCTCGGAGATCCGCAGCTGGCCATTGTGTGGCCGATCCCGCTTGTCGAGGCAAGGCTCCTGCCCGACGACGTCGAGCGTCCAGGTCTGCGGGAGATTGTGCCCGTAGGAAGCTGAGCGGCGCGGTGACCGGAGGATCAGCGAAGGTACCGAGCGCGAAGCCGCCAACGGTGCGGCGACGCACGCCGATTGGAGGGCGGGACTTGAAAGCGGAGGCGTGGTCAAATGACGTCGACTGGTCGAAGCTGGCGCATCCGAGGCCGAGCTGGTTCGCCGAGGCGAAGCTGGGCATACTCATCCACTGGGGTGCCTACTCTGTTCCCGCTTGGGCGGAGCCGACTGGAGAGCTTGGAACGGTCGATGGCAGCAGGTGGTTTCGTCACAATCCGTATGCGGAGTGGTACTGGAACACGATCCGCTTCGACGACAGTCCTGCCCGCGAGCACCACCGCCAGGTGTACGACGACGCGCCCTACGACGACTTCCTCGACGCGTGGAAGGCGGATGACTTCGACCCCGCAAGCTGGTTGCAGCTGTTCTCGGACGCAGGGGCTCGCTATGTCGTCCCGGTAACCAAGCACCACGACGGCATCGCGCTCTGGGACGCGCCCGGCACAGGGACGCGCAATACGGTCCACCGCGGCCCGCGTCGGGATCTGATCGGCGAGCTGGAGGCGGCGACGCGCCGAGCAGGACTCCGCTTCGGCGTCTACTACTCCGGTGGGCTTGACTGGTGGATTACCGACCTGCCGGTCCACGATCTGATTCCCGGGCTGGACATCTTCCGCTCCGTCCGTAAAGTGCGTCCCACCGACGCAGCCTATGCCGCGTACGCCTATCTCCACGTCCGCGACCTCATAGATCGCTACCGACCAGACCTGATCTGGAACGACATCGAGTGGCCCGACGGCGGGAAGCATGGCCACTCGCTTGGCCTCTTCGAGCTCTTGGCCCATTACTTCGCTGCCGTCCCGGAAGGCGTGGTGAATGACCGCTGGGGCGATACCTATGCCGACTACCTAACGAGTGAGTACCGTGCTCACGCCGAAAACGAGCACGGTCTGGCGTGGGAGAACTGCCGCGGGCTTGGGCTGTCCTTCGGATACAACCAGATGGAGGACGACCGTCACGTGCTGAGCGGTCGTCAGCTCGTGCGACACCTTGTGGACATCGTGTCGCGGGGCGGCAACCTCTTGTTGAACGTGGGTCCGACAGCGGCGGGAGCGATTCCGGAGGTGCAGCGTCGGTCCCTCGAGCAACTCGCCCGCTGGATGGCCACGGGGACCTCGGCGATTCACGGGTCGCGCCCACTCGATCCCGGCGCGGCGATGGCGTCGGACGAGCCGTGGGTGCGTTGGACTCGGGACGACCGCTTTGCCTGGGGAATTATCGATGTCGACGGCGCGGTCCGGATCCAGGCGGACCTTGATCGGGTCGACCCGACCTCCGCGGTGGATCCCTCGGGTGCGCCTATCGAGGCGAGGCCGCACGAGCGCGGCTTTCTCATCGAGATACCAACGCGAATCGATGACCTGCCGGCTGTCGTCCGGTTCGATTTGCGCTAACTGATTGAAGAGCATCCGGCGTGTCCCGGTGGACTCGCCGCGGATTGGGCAAAGGAGCACGATTGTCGAGCACGCTTGTCACCGGTGCCGGAGGCTTCATCGGTGGTGCCCTGGTCAGCCAATTGGCGGCCGCGGGCGAGAAGGTCGTCGGGCTCACCAGGTCGAAGACGACCGGCCCTCACCTTCTTACCGCGAACTTCGCCTCTCCGGAGGATCTGCGCGCCCTGGACGACGTACCCATCGATCGCGTCTGTCATCTCGCGGCCGTCACCGGCGGATGCACCGAGGAGGACGGTCTTGAGGTGAACGTCGTATCGACCCGCGCATTCCTCCGCCACATGATCGACCGAGGCTGCAAGAAGTTCGTACTGGCGAGCTCGATCGCTGTGGTCGGCTTGGCGGACTCCGATTTCCTGCCACAGTCGCTCCCCATCCGAGAGGGGCATCCGTGCTTGGCAAGCGACGCCTATGGGCTGTCGAAGTACCTGATGGAGGAGGTCGGCCGTTACCTGGTTCGAGCGGACGACGTGGAGATCACGGCGCTACGTCTCTGCAGCGTGTTCCCGGACAAGGATCCGCCCCTGAAGGTCGCAGGAGGCCGCCCGGAGACCTATGCGCTCGCGAGCGTAACGAAGATGCCTCTCACCGACGCGGTCGCGGCGTTCCGTCGGGCCCTCGACACCGACCTCGGTTCGGGCTTCCGGCTCTTCAACGCCGGGCCTCGGGAGGCGTGGACGGCCATCCCTACCGCAGAGCTATTCGAGCGTTGGTACGGGACGAAGGTAGATCCGTCGTTCTACGGCGTCGCCGGGAGGAGGTTCGGCTCTCCTTTCGACGTCACGGCGATCGAGGAGTCGCTGGGTTTTGCAGCGAGCGTCTGAGCGCCGGCATCCACGGCCTGAGGGCGTGCTCAGCTCTCGAGCGGACGAGCGGGTGCCGTGCAACACTAGGATATGTACGGGTAATCGGCCGTCAGCGGTCATCCGTATGTGGCCCAGGATTCGGTGGTAAAGGGGATGCAGTGATAGTTCGGGGCAGTTTTCGTCGGGCGTCGTCCGTCCGCGTGGCATCCAGTAGCGAGATGCCGCTCGACCGGTGGGGGTCGGCGTTGGCGGAAGCGCTAGATCAGTCGCCCGATCTTCCCGCGTTCATGAAGGACAGAGAACGGCGTTTCGTGTGGTGCAGCGAACCGTTGGCGCGGATGGCCGGGTTCGAGATGCAGCAGGACCTCCTAGGCCTGCGCGACGAGGATGTATCGCCGGCGCACCTAGCCGCTCAGTACCGGATACACGACGAGCGGGTGCTGGAGCGCGGAGAGCGGATGGTGGGGATTGTCGAACTCGTTAGGAGCCGCGACGGTCGATGCGACAGCTACCTGAGCACGAAGCTCCCAGTTCGTTCCCAGGATGGCGAGATCGTAGGTCTCGTCGGCGTGACCCATCCCGTGTCCAGCCGGAACGTTCCGCACAGCCAGGGCCCTCCGTTGGCTCCCGCTGTGGCCTTGATATCGAGGGAGTTCAACCGCCGGCTCAGCATCGCCGACTTGGCGCGATCCGTATCGATGTCACCTAGCCATTTCAATCGCACGTTCAAGGGCCACTTCGGAGTGACGCCGCACCAGTACCTGCGGCGAGTCCGCTTGATGGCGGCGTGCGATCTGCTCGCCACCACCGATCTGTCGATGTCTGCCGTCGCCTCCGAGACCGGTTATTACGACCAGAGCCATTTCGCGAATGACTTCGTGCGTGAGTGGGACGTAGCCCCGAGCTTATATCGCAAGCAGTATGGCGCTATGGGCTTGGCTAGGTAGCCGCGGCGCTTTGATCGCATATATGGCACGCTTTGCCCGCCCTCCCGTCGTCGCCGGAAGTACGTTGGCATTTCCCAACAGGGCGAAAATGCAACCCGAGATCTGGCGACACGATCTGACGCGTCTGCGCCGAGCCGGATTCGAGGCGGTGGATCTCGTCGACACGTGGCTCTCACCCGGCGACATGAGCCACGCCGCGCTCGACCGGCTCCGCGACGCGCTCGAGCGAGCCGAGTTGAAGCTCGTCGGAGTCAGCGTCATTCGCAGAAGCATCATCGACCCGCAGGACGGCGACGCAAACATGGTGCACACCCTGGCCAGTATCGAGGCCGCTCATCGGCTCGGCGCGCCCGTGGTGAGTATCGGGTTCCACCGACCTCTTACTGCGGCACAGCAAGGGGACTGGCCGTTCTGGGCTGTCAGAGGTCCGGTCGATGCGTCCGACGCGACGACGCGCCGTCTGGCGGTGGACCGCCTCCGTGAGCTCTGCCGTCGCGCGAAGGGCCTCGGCGTTGCGCTGTCGCTAGAGCTCTACGAGGACACCCTCATCGGCTGGGGCAAGGATACCGCCGAGCTCGTGTCGGAGGTGGGGGAGGACAACCTCGGCATCAACCCTGACCTCGCGAATATCTGGCGCCAGCCGCGGGCGCTCCGCGAATCGTGGCGCGAGACTCTGGCGTGGTGCCTGCCCTACATGAACTACTGGCACGTAAAGAACTTCTGTCGTGCGCCCGCATGGCCGGCCGGCCCGTACGTGACGTTTCCGACGGCGATGGCCGACGGCGATATCGACTACTGGGAAGCGTTCAACATGGCGGCGAGTTCCGGCTACACCGGTCCCATCTGTATAGAGCACTACGGGGGCGATCGGCTGTGGGCGCAGCGGAGTGCTTTGCACTACGTCAACTGGTTGTTGGGCGAGATGGAGGACTGAGGTCGTGGAGCGCCGTCGGTGAGTTACGTCCTGAATTCGCCGCAAACGTTCAAGAATGATGCGCTCGACGGCCTAGCTGCCGCCTATGGACGGTATCTGCGCCGCCTCCCGGGGGCCAGCGCGGTGGTATCCGTGTCGGCACCGGCCCCTGGCCGTGTCTCGACGATCATTGGTGGCGGCTCGGGCCATTTTCCGGCGTTCGCGGGCCTGGTCGGTCCGGGCCTCGCCGACGCGGCGGTCTGCGGTGAAATCTTCGCCAGTCCCTCCGCGACGCAGGTCTATCGTACGATCCGGGCGGTTTCCGCAGGCGCGGGAGTGCTGATGCTCTTCGGGAACTACCAGGGTGACGTGATGCACTTTGGGCTCGCCGCTGACCAGGCGACCACCCAGGACGGCATCGAGGTTCGGATCGTGCGCGTGACGGACGACATCGCCTCCGCTCCACCCGAGCGCTTACAGGACCGACGAGGCATTGCGGGTGGCTTCTTCGTGTTTCGTGCCGCGGCGGCCGCGGCACACCGCGAGTACCCGCTCGAGGCGGTGGAGCGCATTGCGGCCTCTGCCAACGCTGCGACACGCACCATCGGGGTCGCTTTCGAGGGATGCACCATCCCTGGGCACGAGGAGCCGATGTTCACGCTGCCGGCCGGATCGATGGCTCTAGGTCTTGGTATCCACGGCGAGCCCGGGATCCTTACGGTCGAACGTATGGCCGCCAAGGATCTGGGCAGCTTGCTCGTTGAACGGCTGTTGGAGGAGCGCCCCGCGCACGGCGACCGGGCGAGAGTGATGGTGAACGGGCTCGGTCGCGTCAAATCCGAAGAGCTCTTCATCTTGTACCGATCCGTCGCCGATGAACTGGCGAAGGGTGGCGTGGAGCTGACCGAACCGGAGGTCGGAGAGTTGGTCACCTCGCTCGACATGGCGGGGTGCTCGGTGACGGTCGTTTGGACCGACGACGAGCTGGAGGAGCTGCTTTCGACTCCGGCTGCGACCGCGGGCTATGTCCATCTTGGACCATTTGCCCCTCTCGACCGACAGCCGGTACCTCTCGACCGGGAGGCTGGCTCCGAGGTGGACCCGCCGGAGATCGGCGACCGACAACTCGCCGAGAGCGGCCGGGTCGCCCGTCGCGCGCTCATGGCGATGGCAGAGTCGATGAGGGAGCTGGAGGGCCACCTCGGCGACCTCGACGCTGTAGCTGCCGATGGCGACCACGGGACGACGATGACCCGGGGAATGGACGCCGCTGTCCAGGCGGGGCGCCGGGCAGGGCCAGACGCTGGCGCCATCCTCGTAGCCGCCGGGATGGCATTCGCCGACGCCGCCGGCGGTGCTTCCGGTGCGCTATGGGGTAGTGGTTTGACAACGATCGGCGCGGCACTCTTCGGCGGCGCGGGCTGTCCTGAGGTCGCGACGCTCTCCGCTGCCTTCACCGCTGCTCTGGAGAGCATCACGCGCCTTGGTGGCAGCGCTCCTGGCGAGAAGACGCTGATAGATGCGCTGCACCCGTTCGTGCGGGCGTTTCGTGAAGCAGCCGCAGAGGGCGCGTCGATGACGGTGGCGTGGCAGCGGGCCGTAGACGCGGCGGCCCAGGGAGCAGAGAGCACCGCCGCGATGCCGGCACGACGTGGTCGGGCATCTTGGCTTTCCGAGCGAAGTATTGGTGTCGAAGATCCAGGAGCGGTTTCGCTCGCCGCCGCGCTCGCTGCGGTTGGCCGTGTCCTCACCGTCCCCGGCAGCTGACTCACCGCAGCTCGAGTTCGGGCGCCATCAGTCCGCCCGTGCGCGCAGGTTCGGCCACTGACGGGTGTAGCCATAGACGTCGGATCTATCGTGGTTGGTCCATCCTGACCAGGCTACTTCGTCGGTGTGGACCCTTTGGCGGTAGACCCCCATTTCAACGAATCAGGTCCGCCCACGCGAGGCAGGGAACGCTTGACGCCGTCGGCCCTCCGTGGTAGTAATCATCCGATGTCTTCGGCGATCCGCCCGATGCATGAACGGCGGCAGAAGGAGACGGGGAGCGGCTCGCCCGGCACGCCCGCCGACGACGGAACCGGGCGACAAAGAGCACGGGGACGTTCACGATGGAATATAGGATGCTCGGCCGATCGGGCCTTAGGGTATCGAAGATCTCGCTTGGATCGGTCACCTTCGGGGACAACCCCGAGGGCATCGGCGGTGTCTCGGTCGAGGCGGCTCAACGCATCGTCGACCGGCTGCTCGATGTCGGAGTCAACCTGCTCGACACCGCAGACGCGTACTCCTCGGGGGGTGCCGAGGCGATCCTCGGGGAAGTGATCAAGGGCCGGCGCGAGCGGCTGCTGGTCGCAACCAAGGTGCGGTTCCCTACCGGCTCTGGCCCCAACGACGCCGGCCTTTCGAGGCTCCACCTCATAGAGAACTGTGAATCGAGCCTACGTCGACTCGGTACCGACCACATCGATCTGTACCAGATGCACGGTTGGGACGGTCGGACTCCTCTTGAGGAGACGCTCTCGGCGCTCGACACCCTTATCCGCCAGGGAAAGGTCCGTTACGTCGGTTGTTCGAACTACTCCGCCTGGCATCTAATGAAGGCGCTGGCAGTGTCGGATCGGCTGAATCTCAGTCCTTACGTGAGCCATCAGCTCTACTACTCGCTCATCGGTCGTGAGGCCGAGTACGAGCTGATTCCGACGGGCATCGACCAGGGAGTCGGCGCCCTCGTCTGGAGCCCTCTTGCCGGGGGACTGTTGACCGGCAAGTACCGGCGCGACCGGGACTGGCCCGAGGGCGCGCGCCACAGTGGCGGCGATTGGCACGAGCCGCCCGTCAGCGATTGGGAGCGGGTTTACGATGTCGTCGACGTGCTCGTGAAGGTCGCGGACGAGCGCGGGGCGACCGCCGCTCAGGTGGCGCTGGCCTACACGATGGGCAAACCGGGCGTCACCTCGGTGATTGTCGGCGTGAGGACCGAGAGCCAGCTGGACGATAATTTGGCTGCGTCGGAGCTGACGCTCGCTGCGGACGAGGTGGACCGGCTCGATGCGGTGTCAGCGCTCCCGCTTCTGTATCCCTATTGGCATCAGCGGCGTCTCGTCCGGGACCGCATGAGCGAAGCCGATGCGAGCCTGCTCGGTCAGGCTCACTGGGCGGGGGCGATCTAGCCCGTCCCTTGGGCGGGAGTGTCGTCGTGAGCACGACCCGAGGAGAGGAGTCTCTGTGATCTTCGACAGCCACTGCCACGCCTGGCGTAAATGGCCGTATCAGGAAGGAGTGCCGGATCCCCGCACCCGGGGCTCGGCGGACGCGTTGCTGTGGGAGATGGACGACAACGGGGTCGAGCGCGCGGCTGTCGTCTGCGCTCGCATGGGCGGGGAAGTCGCCGACGCGTGCGCCAATGACGACAACAACGACTATGTCGCGGCCGAGGTCAGGAAGCATCCCGATCGGCTCGTGATGGTCGCAGACGTCGACGGCCTCTGGACGCTGGACGAGCACCATAGGCCCGGAGCGAGCAAGCGTCTCAGGGAAGCGGTCGAGCGTTACGAGCTCGGCGCATTCACGCACTACGTGAACCAGGAGAACGATGGTTGGTTGGTAAGCGACGAAGGTCAGGAGTTCTTTAGGACCGCGGCCGAGCTCGACCTTGTCGCGTCGCTCGCGTTCTCCCCTGCGTGGCAGGGGGACCTGCGCGTGCTGGCCCTTGCCAATCCGACGATGCCGATGATCGTCCATCACCAAGGCTTTGCCCGCCTTGGCAACGCCGACTTCGAGGCGGACCTCGCCGCGATCTTGCGGAACGCCGACCTTCCCAATCTCTATGTCAAGTTGTCCGGGTTCCACTACCTGGCCCTTCAGCCTTGGGACTTCCCGTTCTGCCAGGTCCAGGACCGGGTTACGCAGCCGTTGATCGAGGCTTTCGGCACGCGCAGGCTTGTGTGGGGCTCGGACTTCTCCGCCGCGCGTCCGTTCGTGACCTATACCCAGTCGCTGGAGGTGGTCCGGAGCCGGATTGACGGCCTCACCGGTGGCGATCTCGATCAGATTCTCGGTGGCACATTTGAGGTGCTTCTCCGCACCCGCCGACCCCTCGAAGTATCCTCCGCGCCGTGATGACGGTACGCGGAACGCGATCAGAAGCCCGCCCGGACGATTGCCGCGGGTGGTTTGCGGCATCTCGAAGAGCGGGCAGGCGGCAATGTCCGCAGTGAACGCACTCGGCCGAGTCGACGGTACGGCTCTCGTCGCAGGGAGCGATGGGACGTTTTCGTTGCAGAACGTCACCGCCCCGGGGCCGGGGCGGGACAACATCGTCGTCGATGTCGCCTATTCGGGCGTCAGTATCGGCACCGAGTTCGGGGTACTCCGGGGCAAGATCGGCTGGGGTGAGTTCCCAATGATTACCGGCTACATGGCCTCGGGGACAGTGAGGGCGGTCGGCAGTGACGTCGAGGGATTCTTCCCAGGGGACCGAGTGTACGTGCGGCACAACGAGGGATTGGCGCTGGCCGACTCGGATCAACCGTTGAACTGCTGTTCCGGCCTTCATTGCTCGATCGCATCTCTCGATCCGAGAGGCGACCACCGCGCGGCACTCCTCCCAGCGGGAGTGGCCGCAGACGTCGGATGTCTGTTCACTGTGCTCTCCGTGGGCCTTTACGGCGTCGACATGGCGGGCGTCGCGGTCGGCAGCACCGTCGTCGTGATTGGTCTTGGCACCATCGGCCTCGCCGTGGTCGCCGCAGCGGCAGCGCGCGGAGCACTCGTGGTGGGTGTCGACACTCGGCAGCGCTGTTGCGAGGTCGCCGAATCCTTTGGCGCCTGGCAGACGGTGAAACCCGGTGCGACCGAGACGGAAAAGCTGGTTCGCGAGATCGTGGGTGAATCCGGCGCGGACTTCGTCTTCGAGGCCACCGGACTGCCGCATCTTGTCGATTTCGGTATCGCATTGACGCGTCCGTTCGGAGCGTTCGTCTGGCAGGGTCACTACGGCGAGGGACCGGTCGCCTTCGACTTCGTGCGCGCGCATCACAAGCGTCTCCGGATGTTCTTCCCATGCGACGACGGGTTCGGTCGT
>JAODBN010000308.1 GCA_025463965.1 Acidimicrobiaceae bacterium | reverse complement strand
CGATCTCGATGTTCGTCTGACTTGAGATGTCGCCGCCCTAGAGGTCGAACTCGGTTCTTAGGGAGCGGCTTCGACTCGCTGCTTCAGCGCCGCCAGATTGGCTGGCATCTCCTTGCGGGCCTCCCGCTCGACGATCAAGGGAACGAGAAGACGACCGATGCCGTGGCCCTTAAAGTCGACGGAGATCGTCAGGCGAACCCTCGTGGCCGAGAGCGCTTCGACCGCGACATCGACGCCAGCGCGAATGGGTCCGTCCACTCCTCGCACGGCCCACGTGTTCGGCGGGTCCACGCGGACGAGCTTGGCCGTGACCACCCGGTTGGAGAGCCCGATGCGCCGGGTCGTCAGGCACCGGTCGCCGACCCTGGGAGCCCCCGGCGGGTCCATCGCGCCGTCAACCACTCCCTTCTGCCACTCGGAGAACCGTGACGGGTCTGTGGCGTAGGCGAACACCACCTCGGCGGGCCGGTCGACCTCGATGGTTGTCGTGATCAGCGCCATTCAGCCGACCCCGCTCAAGAGGGCCGCGTACCGAGCCAGATACAACGGCCAGCCGGCCTCACCCTCCACGCCCTCGCGGATGCCCTCCCAACCCGGTCCGTGACGATCGATGTTGCGGTGCTCGAGAACGAGGCGCGTCCGGTCGGGCGATTCCGCGACAAATCGGACCTCGACCTCGCTGGCATGGCTGGTATCGCTTTCGAGCTGCCAGAGCGGGCTGATGTCCCAGCTGAACACGACCCGGTCGGGTGGGTCGTAGACCAGAACCCGAGCCCAGTGGCATTCGCTCCCGTCCTCGGCGCGGTCGAAGATGTGCCCACCGACCTGCGGTTCGAACGTGGTGCCGGTGATAGGCGCGCCGAGGAGGTTGTGCTCCTTCGGTTTGAAATCACCGAACCGCTCCACGAACGTCGCAAACGCGTTGTCGATTGGCGCGTTGACGACGACCTCTCGGTGGACGACCGCCTGATCGGCAGGGGTCATTGGGCCTCCTTGGTTGGTTGGTCGACGAGATCCTGGTAGCCGCCCAGGGCGCGGTTCCAGAAGGTGTCAAGCTGATCGCGTAGCGCGGCGACACCATCTGCGTTGAGCCGGTAGATCCGGCGAGTGCCGACCGCTTGCTCGGTGACGAGGCTGGCGTCCTTCAACACCCTTAGGTGCTGCGAGACAGCGGAGCGGCTGACGGGCAGCCCGGCGGCCAGCTCGACGACGGCTTGGGGCCGCTCGGCCAGGCTCATCACGATCGCCCGTCGGGTGCGGTCGCCTAGGGCATTCCAACCCTCGTCACCTTGGTAAGTACCCACGAACCGTTAGTTGAACCTAACGGATAGCGATTGTCAAGCCGTATGCGGTGCTGACGAGTCGCGAACACGAGGTCGCTGTCGCGATCGGACGTGGGCACTCGAACGGCGAGATCGACGGTGAACTCCATATGAGCGTCGCGACCGTTAAGTCACATGTCTCTCTGCTGTTCGCAAAGCTTGAGGTCGACAACCGTGTTCAGATTGCGCTTCTCGTCCAGGAAGCATCGGCAGGGCCTGGTGGCGGGCGGGACTTCCCGACGGTCACGGCGCCCGGGCACGACCCCGACAACTAATTCAGCGTTTGGACAACGTCGGCATCGTCGTCGACGACCTCGACGCCGCCGTCGGTTTCTTCACCGAACTCGGCATGGAGCTAGAAGGCAGAATGCCGATCGAAGGAAGATGGGCGGGAAGCGTCGTCGGGCTCGATGACATGCGAAGCGAGATCGCGATGATGCGGATCCCGGACGCCGCGGGCCGGCTCGAGCTGGTGAAGTATCACACCCCGCCGGCGATCATCCCCCAGCCGGAGATCACCCCGGCGAACACGCTGGGCCTGCACCGCGTCATGTTCGCCGTCGACGACATCCAGGACACCCTCGCCGGCCCCCGGCCGCACGGTGCCGAACTCGTTGGCGAAGTGACACGCTACGAGGACAGCTACCTGCTCTGTTATCTCCGCGGGCCGAGCGGAATCATCCTGCGCTGGCCGAGCAGCTGAGCTGCGAAGAGTGAGTCCGAGCCGACGGCAGCGGACAGCAACTTATGGTCCTCACTGCCGAACCCGGCATCCGCTCATACGAAGCTGCGCTTCCTTACTTCGCGAGCCACACTTCCTCATCGAAAGAGCATAGTATAGCTATATTGATAAGCAATGTAGACGAGGCGCTGGCGAACTCGAGGGGCCGCGGGTCCCCTTAAGGAGACGAGCAATGGCAATACACCGTGACGAGCGCCGACGCGGGGCGAGCTAAGCGAGGTGGCTGATGCTCAAACACGCCGGCTTTGAGATGCGTGACGTCGAGTCCCTTCGGGAGCACTACGTGACGACCCCTCACGCCTGGGTCGCCAACCCGGCGAACTCGTGGAGCGACGCGGTTGGACTCGTCGGTAAGGCTCGTGCCCGAATCTCGCGGCGGTACACGGCCGCCTCTGCCAACGGCTTTGTGGAAGGTTGGCTAGCGCTTTGTCAGGTGCTCTCGGTGCGCGCGACAGAACAAGGAGCAGTGGCATGCCAGCGACGCGCGAGCTGGAGCTGACAACCCCGTGATCGCCTTCGCGCGTTCATTCGAGCAAGAGCAACAAGAGCATGCTCGGGAAGGAGAGGAATGGTGACCTCTCGAAAAGTGGGGGAACACGTCGAGCGCGTGGGCGAGATACCCGTGATGCGTCGAGCCGAGCGCCTGGTCGTCGTCGTAGGCTTTGACGGCTCAGAATCTGCCTATCGAGCACTCGACGCGTCAGCGCTGTTGATCTCAGGTCGCATCGGGACCGTCGAGATCGTCTTTGTCGCGCACATGGTTCCCGGCGCGGAGATGTCGGCGAGCGCGCTGACAGAGTCGCTGAAAGGATTCGACAGTGCCGAGGTGGAACTCGCCGACGCCGTTCGGGACCGTCTGGCTGACATCGAAGACCGCTGGCGCTTCCAGCGTCGAAACGGCCCTGTTGTCCATGAACTCCTTGCCGTCGCAGAGGAGCAAAGTCGCGACTATGGGGATGGCGCGCAGGTAGTGATCGTCGTCGGCAGCGCGATGGGCACGCTTCACCACGTCGTCGGTTCTGTGCCGGTCGCGCTCGTCCGCCATGCGAAGTACCCGGTCGTGGTCGTTCCTTAGCTCGAGGCGGCGACACTTCGGGTTGTGAGGGCTCCCGGGTATCTACTCGCATCCGCGGCTGTCTTGACGACACTCGCCGCCACATGTCGCCTGCACGCGAAGCGGCGACCGCTCCCACACGGGTCGAGGGCGTCACCCCGAGGTGTTTGGGGTGCATGCGCTGGGAAAAGCTGTGAAGCGAAGGCCAACGTATTCCGTACGAAGTTACGCGGCAGGGTCCGACCGGGTGTTCGACCTAGTCGTCGGGCAGTGATCTCATCGTTGGTAGGGCATTCGATGGTGGCAGGAACGCCGCGACGTGGAGATGCCGTAGGACGTCGATTTGTGCGTCTCTCTAAAGAATGAGGTGGAATGCCGATTGGCAGACGACATTGCCGGTATCCAGGTGCAGTTGTCGGTCCGGCGCGGTTGCGAGGCGATCGCCTTCTACCAGGACGCATTCAGCGCGGTCGAGCTCCACCGTTTCGAGGGCGACGGGGAGATAGTGGCGCAGCTCGCCATCGGTGGGACGAAGTTCTGGGTGGAGGAGGAGTCGCCCGAGCACGGTAACTTCAGTCCCGAGACCCTGGGCGGAACGACCGAGCGACTGCTCTTGCTCGTAGACGACCCAATGGCCGCGGTCGAGCACGCGGTCACAGCGGGGGCGGTTGAAGTTTACCCGGTTCGGGAGGAGCACGGCTGGCTGCTCGGGCGCGTCGTTGATCCCTTCGGCCACCATTGGGAGATCGGCAAGCCCGTTTCGATATGGCCGCCGTCTCAGCAGGAAGCAGAGAGCCTGTGACGAGCAGCCGGCCGTATCTGCCGGTCGGGCGCTGGGCACGATGAGTTTTGAAGCACCGAGTCCTCTCATGGACATGATCGGTCGGTTTGCAGACGCGGTGCTCGCCGACAATAAGGCCACGACGACCTGACCGAAGATCTTTGAGCGCGGGCCGATCAGCGACCTCGACGAGTTGGAAATGCTCGAGCAGAGCGAGCTTCCGCGGAGTCTCTTGTGGGACGGCCGGCATCCCTCTAACATACAACCATATGGTTGTGAGAGTGGACTTATCGGAGGAGGACGTCGACCGCATCTTCAAGGCGCTCGCCGATCGGACGCGTCGGGACATCCTCGAACGCGCCATCCATCGCGAGCAGTCGGTTTCCGCTCTAGCCCACCACTACGACATGAGCTTCGCCGCGGTGCAGAAGCACGTAGCCGTTCTGGAGCGAGCCGCGCTCGTCACCAAGGAGCGACGCGGCCGGGAGCAGATCGTGCGCACGAACGGCCCGACGATCGCAAGAGCGATCGCGCTCCTCGACCAGTACGAGCAGCTGTGGGTCGATCGGGCGGTCCAGATCGACGCAGTCCTCGCAAGATCGGACGAAGAAGGAGGCGGTTGATGACCGTAGTCAGCACGACCAAGGATCCCGAGAACCTCACGCTAACTCTCGTTGCCGAGTTTGACTCCACACCTGAGCGCGTCTGGTCCGTTTGGGAGGATGCTCGCAAACTCGAGCAGTGGTGGGGCCCACCGATGTGGCCGGCAACCTTTACCCGCCACGACTTTGTCGTGGGCGGCGAGTCGCGCTATCACCTGACCGGACCCAGCGGGGAGGTTCACCATGCATTCTGGCGGATACATGCGATTGAAAAGCCCTTCCGCATTGAGTTCGCCGATGGGTTCGCCGGCGACGATGGGGAACCGCTGGCGGAAATGCCGCCGATGACCGGTTACGTGACCTTCGAGGCGACCATAAGCGGAACGCGAATGACCGCAGTGACCAAATTCCTCGATCTCGCCCAGATGGACATGATGATCGACATGGGGATGGCGGAAGGTATGACTGAAGCGGTGGGTCAGATCGACGTGCTGCTCAGCTCGGCATCGGTCTGACATCGAATGAAAACACCCGAACGAAGAGAGGAATCGAAGATGCCGCGCGTCAGCACGTACCTAAACTTCATGGGGAACGCCGAAGAGGCCTTTACCTTCTACAAGTTGGTCTTCGGCACAGAATTCCTCACTCCGGTGATGAAGATGCGAGACATGCCAGCCCCCCCTGGTGTGCCCGAGCTCTCTGATGCCGAGAAGAACATGGTCATGCATGTCGAACTGCCCATCCTTGCCGGCCACGTGATCATGGCAACCGACATGCTCGAGTCGATGGGACACGAGCGACGTATCGGGAACAACGTCACGATCAACCTCGAGCTCGAGGATCGCGGCGAAACCGAGCGACTGTTCGGTCTGCTTTCTGAGGGCGGCAGCGATCTATTCGGCCTCGCCGACATGCCGTGGGGCGCCTACTGGGGCACGTGCGCTGACCGCTATGGAGTCCGATGGATGTTCAACTGTCGCGACGAGATCGGTTAACGAGCCACTTGGCGCTTGCGGCAGCCTTCAGCTCAAGATATCGCAAACGACGTGGTAGTTCTCTAAAGTCGCTTGAGGCGTCTCGGAGCGGGATGGTTTGCACCGCGCGGCGTCAAGTTTGTGACGTCAGTGCTGCCAGGGCTTCGATCGCTCCAGTGGTCGGTGCGATCGCGACGAGACCACGATAGAGCTGAACGACGGTGGTGCGATCGAGCGTCCCATTCCGCGCCCGGTCGCAGTGAGCGGACTGGATCGCGGCCTCGAGCTGGAACCGTCCAAGAGGCGCGCCAAGCGCATGCGCGCGCTTCAATAGGGCCTCGCCTTCGGCGATGAGCGAGCGGTCCCACAGCGCCGTGTCTTGCTGGTCGAGGGGCGGCCAAGGCGCGCCCACTCGCGCCGGTGCCCGCGACTGCGCAAGTGTGAGCAGCGCAGCGAGGCCCCACGCCTCGGGTTCGGTGTCGAGCAGGCTTGCGGTCAGCACGGCGAGCCATCGGGCCTCGTCGGAGATCGATTCGCGTATGCGCTCATGCTGGTCGAGCCAGTCGATTGCGTAGGCGCCATAGATGGCTTCGAGGACTGCGGGCAGCCGTCCCGGCAGGTCGGCCCGTGTCGGCACCTGAAAGGGGATGCCCGTGTCACGAATCCGGCGCTTTGCGCGGACGAGGCGCTGCGCCATCGCGGCGGGCTCAACGGCGAAGACCCGAGCGATTCGGACCGCGTCGAAGCCGAGCACGACCTGGAGCATGAGCGGCGCGCGTACCTCAAGGCTGATCGCCGGGTGTGCGCAAGCAAACAGCAGCTCCAGCCGCTTGTCGGGGATCGCGTCTAGATCAGGATCAGCGAACGTTCCAGCGACGTCGTCCAGCGGCGCCGCGCTGCGCACGGCCGAGGACGCGAACAGGTCGCGAATGCGGTTCCGAGCCACGGTCAGGAGCCACCCCTGCGGGTTGTCGGGGACGCCGGTCCTAGGCCAGGTGCGTAGCGCCTGCTCGAAGGCGTCTGCGAGAGCATCCTCGGCCAGTGCGATATCCCGGGTCGGCGCCGCGAGCAACGCAATGAGCCTGCCGTACGAGGCTCGCGCGGCGCGCTCGGCGGCCGCGCGGGCTTCATCGTCGTTCACTTGACCGGTTGTGCTCCCTGCCACGCGCCGTCCACGTAACGAATCGCAGTCGGCCGAATCTCCACGTGGCCCCAAGACACCGCTGGTGCCCGCCTCGCCCACTCGATCGCGGCGTCGAGATCGGAGACGTCGATGACGAATGACCCGCCGAGCTGCTCTTTGGTGTCGGCGAACGGGCCGTCCTGCACGACGAACTCTCCGCCGGTGAGGCTGACAGTGGTGGTCGCGTTCGACTGCTGGAGCACCTCGGCACTGGCGAGCACGCCCGCCTCGTCGAGAGCCTTCGCGTATGCGTCGAATGCGCGCATTCCCTCGGCGAGGGCCTCGGGACCGAGCTCCTCGGCGGTCGGCTCGGGGTAGTGAAGCAGAAGGGCGTATCGCACGGTTGCCGTCCTTTCGGATCGCGTTTCGATTCTGTCACCCAAATGACGGATGAGCAGCGGCCAAATCGACACCAGATGTTCTGGAGGGGTGACTTCCTGCGTGGCGAGACCTGGCGGTGGATGACCAACGGTCGAGGACCCGTCAGGGTGGGCAGCAAGCCAGCAGCCGGGAAATGACGTGTGGCCCGCGAGCGGCTCAACGCACTACTCTCCTTCCCCTACCGATGCAGACAGCCGGCCTCATCCTCTTTGTCGCGGTAGCACTGCTGTTCGACTTCACGAACGGTTTTCACGACGCGGCGAACGCGATCGCGGTGTCGATCACCACGCGAGCCCTGCGACCACTGACCGCCCTCGCGATGGCAGCCGTGCTCAATGTGGTCGGCGCTCTGGTTTCGACGAAGGTGGCTGCCACGGTGGGGCAGGGGATCATCTCGCCCCCGAGCGGCTCGCACGGATTGGCGATCATCTTCGCCGCCCTACTCGGGGCGATCGCTTGGAATCTCATCACCTGGCGCCTGTCGTTGCCTTCCTCCTCGACGCACGCGCTCATTGGAGGCCTGGTCGGGGCGGGACTGGCCTCATCGATCTCGGTGGAGTGGCGGGGAGTGCTCAACAAGGTCGTCTTGCCGATGCTGGCCTCGCCATTCATCGGTCTTCTCCTCGGCTACCTCCTCATGGTCGGGATCCTCTGGGCGTTCAGGCGCGCGAGACCCAACGTGGTCAACCGACGGTTTCGACGGTTACAGCCCTTGTCTTCCGCAGCGGTCGCATTCAGCCACGGCACCCAAGACGCCCAGAAGACGATGGGAATCGTCACCCTGGCGCTGGTCGCCACGGGCCACCTGAGCGCCTTTCATGTACCGCTCTGGGTGATCCTCGCAGCCGCGAGTGCCATGGGACTTGGGACGTTCGCGGGTGGCTGGCGGATCATCCGCACCTTGGGCAGTCGCATCACGGCGCTCGATCCCCCGAGGGGCTTTGCTGCACAGACGGCTACGTCAGCGGTCCTGCTGGTGTCGGCTTACGCGTACGCAATCCCGGTCTCATCGACCCACGTCATGACCTCGTCGATCATGGGGGTCGGAGCGAGCCGACGGGCGAGCGCGGTCAAGTGGGGAGTAGCTCGACAGATCGGGATGGCGTGGGTGCTGACCATCCCGGGCGCCGGTTGCTCGGCGTGGTTGGCCTATCAGCTGGTTCGGGCCATCGTGGGTTGAAGGCCGCAGGGCTAGGAGTTCTTCACCAGGATCGACTCGACGACATCTGACACGTCCTCCACGGCGTTCAGTGAGTCTTCGATCGCCTGGACGATGTCCTTCCACACGATGACCTTGAGCGCTTCGTACTCACCGCTGAACAGCCGCCCCAAGCTCCGGCGAAAGATTGCATCGCCCTCGCGCTCGAGGTGCTCGATGCGCTCGAGGCGGTGCCGAGCACCCGAGCCAGAGCGCAGGCCGCCCATCAGAGATTCGAGCTCGTCGGTCATGGCCACCAGCACCTTCGACTGCTCGCTCAGCTCCGGCAGGGGATCCGCGAGGTGCGCGAGCTGGATGAGCGACGCTGCGTAGTAGATGTGGTCGACGACGTCATCGTGCTCTTCGGCGAGGGCGTGGATGTCCTCGCGGTCGTACGGAGTGATGAAGCTCGTGTCGAGCCGGCGCAGTACCTCGACGGTGTACTGGTCGCCTCGATGCTCTATCGCTCGGATGCTGTCGCAGTGCGCGTCGACGTCGCTGAAGGATGCAGTCAGCTTGCTCAGCTCGTCGGCGCCGTCTCGAGCGTTGGCCGCGGCGGCTTGGAACAACTCGAAGAACTCATCGTCGGTGGGCATCAAGTGAAGACTCCGAAGGCGCTTCAGCAGGCCACGCCGCTGCGGGCCAGCTGCCTGTTTGGCGCCAGCCCGAGGTGGACGCTGCGAGAAGAACCTCGCCGTGGATAGCCGGCGCGGAGCGGCCATCGCATCAACGCGCCTGGCGAGATTCACGGCGTGATCACCAAGTCGTTCGTAGAACCGAGCGATGAGGGCAAGGTCCATGGCGACGCGCGGCTCGGCTCCCTCTGCTCCTTGGGAGACGAGCTGGGTGGCCAGCCGGTCGAGCTGGTCGTCGGCATCGCTTAACTGGAATCCAGCATCGCGGGAACGCTCTTGGTAGGCACGGGTGGCGACCTGCCACATTCGGATAGTGACGTCGCTCATCGATTGGATGAGCCCCCGGCTCTCGGGCGTGATGACCCCACCGAGGCCTTGCAGGGTTCGGCGCGCGATGTGCTCGGCGAGGTCAGCGCTGCGCTCGAGCTCGGGGACCATCTGCAAGATGGAGACGAGAGCCTCAAGCTCTTCGGAATCCTGGGACGCCTGCGTCAGTCCCTCCTTCAAGAGACCGGTCAGCTCGTCGCAGCGCTCGTCGATGGACTGGTCCCCGGCTATCACTTGCTCGGCCAGGTCCACGTCTTGACCTAGAAGAGCCGTCGTGGCGCGAGACAGTGTTTCGGAGACCATCGTGAAAAGCAGCACCGTCTCTCGATCGACTTCAGCTCGGAATCGCTGTCGTTCGGAGGAAAGCCCAGACACGAGGAGAACTGTAGCCACGGCCAGGCGTCTCGACGATCTGGGCCGGTGCGGCGAACGTGCGCGATGGGTCTAGCCGGGCCGCACGACGAGTCGTGAACTCAGCGACGCCAACTCGTCAGTCGAGAAGTTGATCTGAGCCCTAGGGAACCGCCGGGCCCCCGGCAGGACTGGCGCCAGCAGGACTGGCGCCGGCGGGCACCGCGCGGCCGGCTCGCTCCAGCGCAGCGCGCAACTCGTCGCGATCGGCACCGAGAGCCACGTCCAGGTACCCCGGCCCCTCCAGCGCCATCCGGGCCCAACCTGGACCCGAGGTGGCCGACCCGGCGGGCACCGGATGGCCGGCGACGAGGCGGACCCCCACGGCGCGCGCCGTGCCGAGCACGGCCGGACCGTCCCAGCCCGGCGCGCCGGCGCCGAGGCAGAGGTCATGACGGAGGAGCGGTCGGCCGGCGTGCTCTGCCGTGAAGCGGTGCTCGAGCGCGCCCGGTCGCTCGCCGTGGCGACCGAGCAGCACCTCCTCGGTCCAGCTCACGGCGGACCCCGCCCCGAGTGCCAACGAGGTCTCGACCCGCAGCGCGCAGCGTGAGGTGACGATCAGCGGCTCAAGGTGCCAATCGAGCTGGGCGCCCGGCTCGACGGTGACGAGGTAGCGCAGCCGCGCTGCGCTCGACTGGTAGGCAATGGTCGCGCCGACGCTACGAATGACAGCCGCAGCACCTGCGCCGATCTCTACCTCGACCTCTACGTCGTCGGTCCCGATTGGGCTGGCAGCGGTCGCGACTAGGTAGAACTCGTCCCCGCAGCGGCGGAAGGCCACCGGGGGTGCGTCCCGGTGATCACGGACGAGCGCCCGGCCCTCGCCGCCACGCTCGATCCTCAGACGTGCGCGCGCCAGCACGTCACGTGCTCCTCGACCCAGCACGCCACTGCGCCAGCGACGGGATCCTCTACGAGGCTGGTGAAGACGACCGGCAGCTCGCCCCGCTTGGCCCGGGCGTCGGCGGCCATCACCGCGAGGTCCGCCCCGACGAAGGGGGCGAGGTCCGTCTTGTTGATGACGAGCAGATCGGAGCTCGTCACCCCGGGCCCTCCCTTGCGGGGCACCTTGTCCCCGCCGGACACGTCGAGCACGAAGATCTGGAAGTCGACGAGCCCGTAGCTGAAAGTGGCGGTCAAGTTGTCCCCGCCGGATTCCACCACGACGAGCTCGAGGTCCGAAAAGCGCGCCTCGAGAGACTCGATGGCGTCCAGGTTCATGCTGATGTCGTCGCGGATCGCGCTGTGCGGGCAGCAGCCCGTCTCTACGGCGACGATCCGCTCGTCTGGCAGTACCGCCTCGCGGCGCAAGATTCGGGCGTCCTCGTCGGTGTAGATGTCGTTGGTCACAACGGCCATCGACCGCCGCTGGGCCAGCGCCTTGCACAGCGCCGCCACGAGGGCAGTCTTGCCCGAGCCGACGGGCCCACCGATGCCGATGCGGACCGGCCGCCGGCTCCGCACCTCCGCAGCGACCGTCGGACGTCCTGGCTCGGTCCTATTCGACCCGCCGGGGTGGGGGTGGGGATGGGAGTGTTCGGCCCCCGGTTCATGCTGCGCATCACGAGGCAAAAAGACGCACCTCCCAGGTGGCGTGGTGCTCGGCTCCGAGATCGAGCAGCGGGGCGCTGTCGGCGGGAAGCAGGTGAAGAGGCCTGGTGCGCGCCGCGAGAACCGCAGCGCCGGCGACCTCCTCGAGGGCCGGCGCGAGCTGCACGAGCACGGCCGCGACGTCGAATGGATCGAGGCTGAGGGCGCGCACCGCCGCCCACGCTGGACCGGTCACCGCCGCGTTCGCCGCCGCGCTTGCGATCTGACCCGCCTCGAGCCCGGCCGCGCCGCCGAGTGCTCCGAGCGCCACGGCCCACATAGGGCGCCCGTCTGTCGCTCCCGCCAGCGCGTCGAGTGGCGGAGCTCGCCAGGTCCGCTGGCCCAGCCGCAGCAGGCGCCGCCCTTGGGCCCGGGCGACGGCCCGCAGCTCGGGGGACGGACAGCGCGCCGCCGCCTCGGCGTCGAGCGACGCCCAGGGCGCGTCGGGGCTGGCGAGGAGAGATGCGGCCGCAAGGGCGGCATCGACCAATCCCGTCGTGAGGAGGCGCCCCTCGAGGAACGTGTGCAGCGCGGCCGGCGTGCGGACCCGGCCCGTCGCCGCGGCCTCCTCGACGCCGCCCGAGTGGGCGTGTCCGCCGGTTGGCATTCGCGCGTCCCCGAACAGCAAGAAGGTGGCGTCGTTTCCAGGCATCCGGACCGACCGCTCAGAACAGGAAGTAGCGCTGGGCCATCGGGAGCTCGGCGGCCGGGGACTCCGTGATCGCCTCGCCGTCGACGGTGACGGTGAACGAGTCCGGGTCCACCGTGATCGTGGGCACCGCCGCGTTGTTCGGCATGTCGGCCTTGGTGAGCCGCCGGGTCTCGGCCACCGCGACGAGGGGGCGGGCCAGGCCGAGGCGCTCGGCGAGTCCGGCCTCGAGGGCGGCGGGGGAGACGAAGGCCACCGACGTCGCGCCGACCGTCGCCGGAGCTGCCCCGAACATCGGACGCGGCAGCACGGGTTGAGGGGTCGGGATCGACGCGTTGGCGTCGCCCATCTGTGCCCAGGCGATCATCCCGCCTTTCAGCACGAGCGACGGGCGCACACCGAAGAAGGCGGGCTCGTACAGCACAAGGTCGGCCAGCTTGCCCGGCTCGACCGAGCCAATCTCGCTCTCGAGGCCGTGGGCGACGGCCGGGCAGATCGTGTACTTGGCGACGTAGCGCCGAGCCCGGTGGTTGTCGGCCCGGGCGTCGTCGCCGGCGAGCGGGCCGCGGCGACGCTTCATGGCGTGGGCGGTCTGCCATGTCCGCAACACCACCTCGCCGATGCGGCCCATCGCCTGGGAGTCCGACCCGATCATCGAGATCGCCCCAAGGTCGTGGAGGATGTCTTCGGCGGCGATGGTCGAGGGGCGGATCCTGCTCTCGGCGAAGGCGAGATCCTCGGGCAGGGTGGGGTTCAGGTGGTGGCACACCATGAGCATGTCGAGGTGCTCGGCGATGGTATTCACGGTGTGAGGTCGGGTCGGGTTGGTTGAGGACGGGAGCACGTTCGGCTGCGAGGCAACGGTGATGATGTCGGGAGCGTGGCCGCCACCGGCGCCTTCGGTGTGGTACGTGTGGATGCAGCGTCCCGCAATGGCCGCCAAGGTCGTCTCGACGTAGCCGGCCTCGTTCAAGGTGTCGCTGTGTAGGGCCGCCTGGAGGCCCGTCGTCTCGCAGACCCGCAGGCAGGTGTCGATCGCGGCGGGGGTGCTGCCCCAGTCCTCGTGCAGCTTGAACCCACCTGCCCCGGCGAGGGCTTGCTCGACGAGGGCGCCTTCGGACACCGTGTTGCCCTTGCCGAGCAACAGCACGTTGACCGGCCACCCCTCGAGCGCCTCAAGCATGCGGGCGAGGTGCCACGAGCCCGGTGTCACCGTCGTCGCCCGGGTGCCCTCGGCGGGTCCGGTGCCGCCGCCGATGACCGTGGTCACCCCAGCGGCAAGGCCCTCCTCGAGCACCTGAGGGCAGATCAGGTGGACGTGACAGTCGATCGCGCCCGCGGTCAGGATCTTGCCGTTCCCGGCGATCACCTCGGTGCCCGGGCCGATCACGAGCCTCGGGTCGACCCCGTCCATCACGTCGGGGTTGCCGGCCTTGCCGAGCGCGCTGACCCTGCCGTCGCGGATCCCGACGTCCGCCTTCACGATCCCCCAGTGGTCGAGCACGAGCGCGCCGGTTATGACGGTGTCGAGTGCGCCCTCGGCGCGGGTGCGGCCGCTCTGGCCCATCGACTCGCGGATGACCTTGCCGCCGCCGAACACGGCCTCGTCGCCGGCCCGACCCGGCCCGCCGCATAGATCTGCCTCAACCTCGATCACAAGATCGGTGTCGGCCAAACGCACGCGGTCCCCGACGGTCGGCCCGAAGAGCGCGACGTAGCGCTGGCGCTCGATCTCAGCCATCAAGACGCCCGGCGACCAGGCCACGGAAGCCCGCCACGACCCGTTCCCCGGTGTAAGGGACGAGCTCGACATGGCGGCGAACACCGGGCTCGAAGCGCACGCTCGTGCCTGCCGCAATGGCAAGGTGCTGGCCCCTCGCCCGCGCCCGGTCGAACGCCAGCGCCGTGTTGACCTCGGCGAAGTGGAAGTGGGAGCCCACCTGAACGGGCCGATCGCCCTCGTTCACGACTTCGAGGGTGGTCGTCACGAGCCCGGCGAACAGCGGCACCGGTGCATCGGCGGGGAAGATCTCGCCGGGGATCACGGGATTGGCTCATGCACCGTGACGAGCTT
>JAODBN010000274.1 GCA_025463965.1 Acidimicrobiaceae bacterium | reverse complement strand
GCGTATGTTGCGGCCAAGCACGGCGTAGTCGGGCTGACTAAGTGCATGGCAGCGGAACTCGCCAGCTACCGCATACGGGTCAATGCCATCTGTCCCGGGGTGATCCGCACGCCGATGACAGAGGCGTACTTCTCCGACCCTGAGCGGGTCGCGGCGCTCAATGCGACGATTCCACTCGGTCACCCCGGCGAACCCCGTCACGTGGCCGACGCGGCGCTTTTTCTTGCCAGCGACAGCTCCGAATACGTGACCGGCGTCGCGCTGCCCCTCGACGGCGGCTTCCTCGCGGAGAAGAGCCTGGGCGGCGAACGGCGCTGACCGGCCGCCTGCTCAGGCCGCCCCGCTGCCCGGGTCTATCGGATGGGTTGCACAGTGCACGGAGGGGAGAGAGCTGACTGCCTCGTCCAGCGCGGTGGCGTCGTCCGCCTGCCAGATCCCGACGGTGGCCCACCGTCCGGGGGTGCGCCGGAGGCGCACGATCGTGCCGGCCGCAGCAAGCTCAGCGGCCCGCTGGCGCTCGGCCGCGGAAGCCGGAGATCAGAGGCCAGCCCCCACACCGCCGGGGGAATTCCCCACGGCGATCTCTAGCGTTCGGTGAGCGTCCTCGGTGCGAATGTCACGTGTAGAGGCGTAATAGAACGCGTGTGGGCCCCGGCCCAGGCGGGCGGATCGCCGTTCGAGTCGAGCTCGACGTCGACGTCGGCGTCCAAGAGGGCATTGACGGCTTCTACCCCCTCGGCCCGGGCGAGGAAGCGGCCCAGGCAATAGCGTGTCCCCTGGCCGAAGGACAGCAGCCGGCTGGCGTTGGCGCGATCTACCTGGAACGAACGGGGCGATTCCCAGATCGCCGGGTCCCGGTTGGCGGCGGCGAGCATGACGAAGACGCGATCTCCAGCGTGCAACAGCTGCCCGCCGAGCTCCACGTCCTGCATCACCAGCTTGTTCAACGAACGAACAGGACCCATGAATCGCAGCCCTTCCTCGACGAGGCCGGGCACCAGCTCACGGGCTGACGCCACTTGGGCCCGCAGTTCCGGCCGGGTGAGGAGCAAATACATGAGGTTGCGCACCAACAGCTTCGTCTCGCCGCCGAAGACGTCGCTCCAGCCGGATGCGACCATGTCGTCTTCGCCCCAGTCCGGGAAGGTGCGCGTGCCTTCGGCCCACAGCGCGCTGATCAGGTCGTCACGGGGATGCTCGCGCCGCGCCCGGATTGTCGGCAGCCAGAGCTCGTATAGGCCGTCGACCGCCTCCGAGCCGGCGCGGGCGACTGGGCTATCGAGCGGGCACCCCGGACCGGTGAGCAGGGCCTCCTTCCACCGGTCTCGCACCCGGCCGAGTGCGATGATCCGCTCTCGGAAGTCGTCATCGTCGATCTCGAAGCCCATGAATCGGCAGCCAACGAGCAACGGCATCGGATCGGCATAGTCCGCGGCGAGATCACCGCGGCCGGCCGCGACCAGCGGACCAATCAGGCTCTGAGCCACGGGGCGGATCACCGACGGCGTGATCCGCTCGGCGAAGCTGCGGCTCGTCTGGCGCGCGTGGAAAAAGTAGGTGCGCCGATGGGTGTCGCCCTCCATGCCTGCGAGTCCCCGACGCCAGAACTCGAGCCCTCCCTCCCGGAACCGATCGTCCCGGGTGAAGGTGGCGTCATCCTTCAGCACCGTCTGTGCCTCTGCATACCGAGTCACATACCAGGCGGACCGATCCTCGTCCCAGTACACGGCCTCTCGATCTAGGAACTCGTCCAGGGAAGAGCCGAACTCGGCATCAAGCAGATCAGTGGTCATGGTGGCCTCGCCTTCCTTGAATTACAACGTCTGCTACTTCGGCTTGCGCTCGAAGTTCGCCTTGCTGGGTGGGCCGGGTTCGTCGGCTCGAGCCAACCCCTCGTCGCTCGCGGGTGTGGCATTTGGGTGCCATCCCTGGTGCGCCCCAATGGCACCGCGGCCGTCACTCGTCTCGCGAGCCCACCGGCAGGTGATGGAGCGACCGCGGCGGATCAGCGCGATCATGGTCGGCCTCGGTCTCGCCGGCGACGGATCGGGCGGCACCGGCAGACGCAGCGAGCGGCGTGTCGGGGAGAAACGACTCCCTCCGCTTCGCTCCTCAGACATCCGTCTTTCCACGGCACGGTCCTCAGAAGGGGAAGAGCTGACGGATAGCCTCAGGCCTGAGCCCGGCCGTCAGCTCGGAGATCTCGAATGCTTCGGCGTACTCGACGGCGGCTCCACGCGCAGCCCCGTACTTTTCCACCAGCGCGGTCCGGAAGCGGTCTGCTTCTGCTCGGGAGCCAAGTTCGGCGTGCTCGAGCAGGAATCGGCGGCGCTGAACCCCGTCCTCGACGACGCTGGCCTCGTAGCCGCCCATCCACGGCAGCCACTCCTCGACCTGGCTCGTGTGCGCGATCATCGCTTCGAGCTTCCGGTCGATGACGGCGTCGAGGTCGAAGATGAGATCGGGCCGGAGCTCGGCTGGTCGGCTGAAGCGGTCAGACATGTACACCAGGACCGGGGTCTTCGTCGGTATAGGGATTCGGGGAAGGACATTTGGCACACGGATTGCGAACCAAGCATCCTGAACCAAGGTGCCGGCGTAGCGGTGGTCAGGGTGGTAGTCGTTGACCCGGTGCGTGGCGATCACGTCCGGTGAGAACCGCCGGATCTCGCCGAGTACCTGGTGGCGAGCCTCCAGCAGCGGAACAAGGCCGCCGTCGGAGTTGGGCAGGATCACGTCGCCGGCACCGACGAGGGCGGCCCCGGCGC
>JAODBN010000097.1 GCA_025463965.1 Acidimicrobiaceae bacterium | reverse complement strand
CGCATCGGCGAGGGCGTCGAGCTTTCGGTACATGTCGTTGACCGTCGTCACCCCGCAGCGGATCGACTCGGCGTAGCTCGTGAGCGCCGCCCAGTAGGCGGCGTCGTAGTCGAGCGCTTTGATCAGCGGATACCAGAACGACACCAACGACTCCCACAAGGGAAGGTGGTCGCTCCAGCCCTTGCCGAGGGCCGTGTGATAGTGCAGGTCGACGAGGCCGGGGAGCACGGCCTTGTTGGAAGCGTCGATGACGCGCGCCCTGTCACGGGTGGTGCGGGCCGCCACCTCGGTGCTCGGCCCGACGTCGACGATTCGATCGCCCTCCACGACGACGGTCCCGTCGAAGTGGACGTCGCCGGCGTCGTTCATGGTGAGCACGGTTCCGTGCTCGATGATCAGCCGCTCGGCCATCGCCCGGTGATCAGCGCCCGACGCTCTGACCCGCTCGCGCAGGCGCGGCGTCGAGGTCGAGCCAAATCGACTTCGACTGCAGGTAGGGCTCGAGCGCCTCGGCCCCGAGCTCCTTGCCGAATCCGGACTCCTTGCGCCCGCCGAAGGGGACGGCCACGTCGAACATGCCGTAGGTATTGATCCACACCGTCCCGGCCTCGAGACGCTCGGCGAGCCGCAGCGCTTTCGGCACGTCGCTCGTCCAGATCCCGGCAGCGAGGCCGTAAGGCACGTCGTTCGCCAGGTGTTCGAGCTCTTCGGGGTCGGTCCAGGGGATGACTGACAAGACGGGGCCGAAGATCTCCTCTTGGGCCACGCGCATCGAGTTCGAGACCGACGTGATCAGCGTCGGCTCGAGGAAGAATCCGCCGTCCAGGCCGTCGACTTCGGCGACGGCGCCTCCGCTCACCACCTCGGCGCCTTCCCCGCGGGCCGAATCGATGAACGAGAGCACACGCGCTCGATGCGACGAGCTGATGAGCGGGCCCATCTCGGTCCCCGGGGCGAGGCCGTGCCCGAGCCGGATCGACGAGGCCTTGGTGCTCAGCTTCTCGACCAGCTGGTCGAGGACCGGCGCCTCGGCGAACAGGCGAGAGCCGGCGACGCACGCCTGACCCTGGTTGAAGAAGATCCCCCCGAACGCCCCCGCGAGCGCCTTGTCGAAGTCGGCGTCGGCGAAGACGATGTTCGGGCTCTTGCCGCCGAGCTCGAGGCTCACCGCCTTCAGGTCGTCCGCGGAGCTGCGAAGGATGGTCTTGCCCGTGGCAGTCTGGCCGGTGAACGCGATCTTTCTCACGTCCGGATGGCGCACGAGCGCCGCCCCGACCTCTGGGCCCCCGACGATGATGTTGACCACGCCGGGCGGGAAGCCCGCATCGGCGATCAGCTGGGCCAGGCGCAACGACGAGAGCGGCGCGAGCTCGGAAGGCTTCACGACCACGGTGCAGCCGGCGGCGAGCGCCGGTCCGAGCTTGTACGCCACCTCCAGCAGGGGGAAGTTCCACGGAGTGATGGCGGCGACTACCCCGATCGGCTCACGTCGTCCCATCGTCAAGACGTTGCCCACCGAGTTCGGGTAGACGGTCCCGCTGATCTTGGTCGTCCATCCGGCGTAGTAGCGGAAGATCTCGGCGGTGAGCGCCATGTCGACCGCCCGCGCTTCGCCGATCGGCTTGCCGTTGTCGAGCACTTCGATGACGGCAAGCTCCTCGAGGTGCTCGTCGACGAGGTCGCCGAGCTTCCACAGCAAACTGGCGCGCTGCACCGGAGAGGTGGAGCGCCACACCTCGAAGGCACAGCTGGCCGCTGCCACGGCCGCATCGACCTCCGCCTGGCCCGCTACAGGAACCTCGGCGAGCACCGCTCCCGTTGCCGGGTTGCGCGTCTCGAGGCTCGCTCCGGTCTCGATGAAGGCACCGTCGATGTAGAGCTTCGGCCCGGACTCGAGGAACTCGAGCCTCGGTTCTGGGGCTGTGGTGGACATCGCTTCTTCCCTTCCTCTGGCCCGAGCGGATTGCGCGAGCCACCGAGCGCGCCGGCTAGAGCTCGCGATAGGCCATGTCCCAGAAGGCGACCTCGAACCGGCTCGAAGCGTCGAACACCTGGGAAAGGCGGGCGAAGGTGGCTGGGTCGTCACCGTCGGCGAGCCGGTCGAGCAGCGCCGTCGTCTCGTTCACGAGCTCCTCGTACTCCGGCTCGGAGAACACGGCGATCCAATCGGCGTAGATGTCGTCGGTCGGAGCCGAGGCGAGCAGCTTCTCGCCGATCTCGCCGTAGCTCCACTGGCACGGCAGGATCGCCGTCAGCCCGGCCGCACAGTCACCGAGGGCTGCCGTTGCAAGGAGATGTCTCCCGTAGGCATAGGTGGTCGGATGGACTTCGCCCGGCGACAAGACGTAGCGGCCGTCGCCGCCGAGGCGCTCGAGAAAGCTTCGGTTCTTCGGCAGTTCGACGTGCACGATCTGCTCGATGGCACGCGCCACGACCGCCAGCGCGGCCTCGTCGGGCGCCTTCGACAAGGTCGCGCCGAGGGCGCGCGTGTAGTCCTCGAGGTAGGCGATGTTCTGCACGAAGTACCCGCGGAACACCTTCTGCGGAAGCGACCCGTCCCCGATGGCGTTCACCATCGGGTGATCGACGGCCGCCGCCCACAGCTTCCGCCCTTGCTGTCGAAGCCGGTCTGCGATGCCGGCCGGGGCGCCGGCCTGAGCATCGAACATACGATGTACTAGATCAGATATTCCAACTCAGCGTCAAGAGCCGAAGCCCTGCCCTTCGAGCGCTTTGAGCTGGGCGTCGCGCACGCTGGCGATGTGTTCTCGAAGGGCGACCTCGGCGGCGTCGGCGTCTCGTGCCTTCAACGCGTCGGCGATGCGGGCGTGCTCGTCGACCGATTGGTACAGCCTTCCGGGGATCTCCGTGGTCAGGCGCCCGATGCGGGTGAGATGCGCCCGCAGGTTGTCGATCAGTACGGAGATCCGCCGGTTGGTGACCTGCTCGTACAAGATGGCGTCGAAGCTGTCGATGACCACTTCGAGCTGTTTCACCCGCTTTGCCGAACGCAGGCGCTCGCCATCGGCGATGAGCGTGTCGAGGCGCGCCAAATCCTCGTCGGTCATCGACGCGGCGGCTTCTCGAAGGGCACGCACCTCGAGGAGCTCGCGCAACTCGTAGAGGTCAACGAGGTCCCGTCTCGAGTAGCTCGACACGACGGCGCCCTTGAACGACATCGCCTCGACGAGGCCTTCCTGCTCGAGGCGACCGAGCGCTTCTCTCACCGGGGTCTTGCTCACGCCGAGGGACTCGGCGATGGCCGCCTCGCGCAGCGGCTCGCCAGGCGCCAGACGCAAGTCGATGATCGCCGCCTTGAGCTCGTCGTAGACCCAGTGGGTGATCTTCGATCGGTCGTGGCGAGCGGTCAGCGCCGACTCGAGCGGTCGTTCCTTCAGGTCGCCCTGGGCCCGAAGCTGCTGCCTAGCAGGCACCGTGCACCATCCCTTTCACGACGTCATCGTCGGTTCCGTCTCGTTGCACTCCGCTCCAGATCCTTCCACGAGTTCCACGAGGAGGCCGCCGAAGGCCTGGGGGTGCACGAAGGCGATCCTGGTGCCCTCTCCCCCGCGTCGGGGCAGCTCATCGATGAGCCGAGCGCCGCGCCTTTGGAGATCACCGAGCGCTTCGTCGATGTCGTCCACCTCGAACGCGAGATGGTGAAGCGCCGCCCCCCGGCGCACGAGAAAATCCTCGACGACACCTTCGCCGGTCGCCTCCAATGTCTGCACCCGGCCGCCGGCACCGGTGTCGTAGATCCGCTCATGAAAGCCGGGACCGTCCTCCTCGTGGGTGCAACGCAGACCGAGAAGCGACTCCAGTCCGCTCAGGACGGCGGCGTCTCGATGAGCGAATGCGACGTGGTGGATACCCCTCACGGACCAGCTGCGATCTGTCTCGGCTGTTGCTTCGCCCACGTGGGCTCCCGACTCGATGAAATACGATATCTACAGTAAGGCCCGACTCTCCTCTTTGCCTCAGGAGCGCCCCACGACGTCGCGAAAGCAGCCCGCGAACGCCCGCACGGTCGCCATGCGCGCCGAGCCGAGCGGGAAGACGTGGACCGAGTCGGCTCCCGCGGCGAGCACCGCCTCGATGCTCGCCCGAGCGTCGGCGCGATCGCCCGCCAAGGCGACACGGCGGACGAAGTCGTCCGGCAGCAGGGCCGCTGCGGCGGCGGCTTCTTGGAACTCTCCGCCGGCGTAGGCCTTGCGGACGTCGGCGACGAGGGCGCTCGACAGGCCGGCGAGCTCGCAGATCACCGGAGCGGTCTGGGGGAACCAGGCGGCGATCGACCTCGCCTCGTTCAGTGCCGCCTGCCGGTCCTCGTCGATCGCTCCGTAAGCGAAGACCGCGACGTGCGGAACATCGCTGCGTCCTGCCTTTTCGGCGCCGATGCGAACGTGCTCGAGCGCCCATGCGACGGCCTCGGGGAACAGGCCCACGAGAAGGATCACGCCGTCTGCAACTCGGCCGGAGAGCTCCAAGGTGCGCGGCCCGCTGGCAGAGATGAAGACGGGAACCTCCCGGGCAGCAAAGCGCATGTGGGCGCCTTGCAACGAGAACGAGTCGCTCTTCATGTCGACGTGCTCACCGCGCCAGAGCTGGCGAATGGCGCCGATCGCCGCCTCCAGCTCGTCGAGGGGGCTGGGCGCGAGGCCAAGGGCGAGCAGCGGCCGGTCGCCGGCGCCGATGCCCAGAACGGCCCGGCCCTCGGCGATCTCGTCGATCGTCGCCACCGCCGCCGCGGTGAGCGCGGGGTGGCGCGTCAGCGGGTTGGTCACGGCCGTGCCGAGCGTCAGCGTGCGGGAATGAAGCGCCGCAAGGGTGAGCGCGGCGTAACAGTTCCTGGCGTGGAGGGAGGAGTCGGTCAGCCAGAGATGGTCGTAGCCGAGCTGCTCGATCTCCTCGACCATCTCGACGAAGGTCTGCGGGGGGTCGATCGCCTGCAGGGCGACTCCAGATCGGGGTCCGCTCATCGGTTGGTGCCTCTCTCGCTTCTCGGTTGGTCCGGCGGACTGGGCGCTGTGGGCCAGGACGGCTGAGGCTCGCTGGCTAGGAGCATGGTTCGACGACAACCCGCCGGCTCACCAGCTCGTCGACCTCCAGATTGCTCAAGCCGGCGGCGAGGAGGAGCGAGCGAGAGTCCGCCCCGAGGACCGGAGCGGCGCAGGGATAGCCGAGTGGCGCCCCGCCGAGCCGCAGTGGCGGGCCGACGATCACCGTGGTGCCCGCCCGAGGATGCTCGAGCGTCTCCAGCAGACCGAGCGCCTGCACCTGACGGCTCGAGAGGACCTCGTCTAGGGAGTGAACCTCGGCGACGGGAACGCCCGCCTGTTCGAAGTCGTGGAGCCAGTCCTGCGATCGGCGAGCGGAAAGCACCGCTTCGAAGAGCGCGGAGAGCTCGTCTCGGTGACGGACCCGAGCCGCATTGTCGGCAAAGCGCTCGTCGGAGACGAGGTGCTCCAGGTCCAGGACCTTGCAGGCTCGGGCCCAGAGGTCCTCGCTTCCGGCACCGGCGACGACCAGCCAACCGTCGGCAGTCCGAAATCCCCCGTAAGGGGCGAAGGTCGGCGAGTGCGTGCCGAGCAGCTCGGGCAGCTCGCCCGAGGCGAGGTAGCTGGCGGCGACGGTGCCGAGCCCGGCGAGCGCGAATTCGAGCAGCGACGTCGACACGAGCTGGCCCTCCCCGCTGGCGAGCCGCTCGAGGTGGGCGGCGAGCATGCCCGTCACGCACGAGATGGCCGCGCCGATGTCGAGCAGCGGCGCCCCGACCTTCACGGGGCCGGAAGCTTTCGAGCCGGTCACCGCCATCAGTCCCGACTCGGCCTGCAGGATCAGGTCGAACCCGCCCTTCGCGGCGTCGGGACCGACGTCGCCGTAACCGGAGATCGACCCGACGACGAGCCGTGGGAAGCGCTCGTGGAGTCCTGCCCAGTCGAGGCCGTAGCGGGCGAGGCTCCCGGGCCGGGAATTCTCGAGGAAGAAATCGGCCGTCCCCAGCAGCCGCTCGAGGGCGCGGCGGCCGTCGGGCTCTCGGAAGTCGAGCGCGACGCTGCGCTTTCCCGCATTGAGCGACATGAACAGCACGGACTCGCCCCCCGCGCTCGTCGTCCCTTGCGCCCGATACGGATCACCGTCAGGTGGTTCGACCTTGATCACCTCCGCTCCGAGCGAGGCGAGGAGGCTGGCGGCGTATGCGCCCGAGACGAAGCGGGTGAGGTCGAGGACGCGAAGCCCCGCCAGGGCCCGGCTCACCATGGTGCGGGCTCGCGGAACTCTCCGAACGCGGCGCGCATCGCGTCGGCCATCTCGCCGAGCGTCGCGCCGGCGCGAGTCGCGGCAATGAGGGCAGGCATGACGTTGTCGCCGGACCCGAGGACCGTGGCGAGATCGTTCATCGCCGAGCGTCGAGTGCTCTCATCTCGCTGCGCCACCGCGGCCTGCAAGCGCTCGACCTGGCGCGAACCGATGCGCGGGTCGAGGGCGAACAGCTTGAGCTCGGTCTGTTCCTGCTCGTCGGAGTAGACGTTCACGCCGACTTTGGGGCGCGCTCCCGAGGCGATGTCCCGTTCGATCCGGTAAGCCGACTCGGCGATCCAGCGCTGCGGTGCCCCCTCGGCGAGGGCGGCCACCGCCCCGCCGAGGCGGCGCACCTCTCCGAGCACCTCCCGAGCGCGACGCTCGACCTCGTCGGTGAGCCACTCGACGTAGTACGAGCCCGCGAGCGGATCCGCGGTGCGCGTCACGCCGCTCTCCGAGGCGATCACCTGCTGGGTTCGCAGCGACAGCGTCACGGCCTCCTCGCTCGGCAGCTCGTAAGCCTCGTCGTAGCCCATGACGTGGATCGACTGCGCCCCGCCCAGCACTGCTCCGAGGCACTGGATCGTCGAACGGACGATGTTGTTATAGGGCTGCTGAGCGGTGAGCGTGGCACCGGAGTTGCCCGAGAAGAAGCGCAAGCGGGCAGAGGCAGGGTTCTTCGCCCCGAAGTGGTTCGTAGCGATGTCGTGCCACATTCGCCGGGCGGCGCGCAGCTTGGCGACCTCTTCGAACAGGTCGAGGGTGGTGGCGAAGTGGAACGACAGACGGGGAGCGAAGTCGTCGAAGGCGAGTCCGCGCCCGACGAGCTCGTCGCCGTAGGCCACGGCGTCGGCCATGGTGAGCCCCAGCTCTTGCACTGCATCGCAGCCGGCCTCTCGGGCGTGGTATCCGGTGATGGAGATCGGATTGAAGCGCGGCAGCTCGTGAGCCGCGAACTCGACAACGTCGGCGGTGAGACGCATAGACGGTGCCGGTGGGTAGACGAAGAGCTTGCGGGCGAGAAACTCCTTCAAGATGTCGTTCTGCAGCGTCCCGCTCAGTTGCTCGTAGGGAACGCCCTGGCGCTCGGCGGCGACGAGGTACATGGCGAGGATGATCGGCGCGGTGGCGTTGATGGTGAAGTTGACCGAGACCTCCCCGAGGGGGAGGTCCGCAAACAGATCGCACATGTCGTCGACGGTGTCGATGGCGACGCCGACCCGGCCCACCTCGGGACGGGCGAGCTCGTGGTCGGAGTCATAGCCGAGCTGTGTTGGAAGATCGAACGCCACCGAGAGCGCCGTCTGGCCCTGCCGGAGGAGGAAGCGGAAGCGCTCGTTCGTCTCCTCGGAAGATCCGTAGCCGGCGAACTGGCGCATCGTCCAGAGCTGGCCGCGATACATAGACGGATACGGCCCGCGGGTGAACGGCGCCTCGCCTGGGACGCCGAGCCGCTGCTCGAGCTCGGCGAGGCTTCCTCCAAGGTCTTCTGCCGTGTAGAGGGAACGGACCGGTATACCCGAATCCGTTCTCGCCTCGGCGAGGCGGGATGTGGCCTCGTCGTAGGCCCCGCGTCCGCTCACCGGTCCACCGTGGTCATCGCACCTCGACGGGCTCCGATGCCACCCGGAGCAGGCGATCGACCACCTCGGCGAGAGGGGTACCGACCGGCAGCACGTCGGCGATCCCGATAGCGACGAGCAGTCCGACGTCGCCTCGGGGGATCGTCCCGCCGATGACGTAGGGGACGCTCGCGCCAGCGCTCTCGCGCGCCGCCAACAGCTGCTCGGCGAGGGCAACGTGTGCTCCGGAGAGGATGGAGATGCCAACGGCGTCGGCTCGCTCGTCAATCGCTGCACGGGCGATCTCGAGCGGCGTGCGTCGAAGACCGAGGTACACGACCTCGGCGCCTGCGTCGCGAAGCGCCATGCCGATCACCTTCACCCCCCGGTCGTGGCCGTCGAGGCCAGGTTTGGCAAGGACAATGCGCACTGGCCTCATCGTCAGTCCTCCTCGGGCTCGAGCATGGCAAGAACAGCGAAGGCGGCGTAGGCCTTCGTCGCCTCGTGGATGTCCGACACCGACAGATGCTCGTCGGGACAGTACACAGGGGCGCCACCGGGGCCGAAGATGACGGTCGGTATCCGCGAGCCAAAGCTGGCGGTGTCGCCCAGCCAGTCCTCTGTCACCAGGCGCGGTTCCTCGCCACGCACCTCGCGCACCGCGTCGACCATCAAGGTCACCACCTCCGAGTCGACCGGAGCGAGGTAGCCGGCCTTCACGTCGGCGAGCTCGACCTCCGCGACAAAGCGCGGATCTGTCGAGCGGGCCGAGGCGAGACAGCGTTCGATCTCCGACTGCACCTGCTCGACCGTCACACCGGGCTGGGGTCGAGAGTCCACGCGGATGACGCACTCGTCGGGAATCATGGACGGGCCGCCGGGCACCAGGCCGCCGTAGATGCGCCCGGGCACGATGAAGGTCTCCGGTCCGAAGAGCCGGAGCACCTCGGGATCGAGCGTCGGCTCGTAGCGTGACGCGTCGAGGGCCAGCACCGCTTGCGCGGCGAGGACGTTGGCGTTCACCGCCTCGTGCTTGTGGCACGTGTGCGCTGAGCGTCCCCTAGCGGTCACATCGAAGTAGTAACGGCCGCGATGGCCGAGGCAGACCTCGTTGTCCGTGAGCTCGCCCAGAACGCACAGGTCGGCCTTGTGCTCGGCGAAGTAGGCGATGGACCCGGCCTGGTCGCCCATGTGGTCGGAGACTGCCGCCATGGCAAGAGTTCCTCGCACCGCCAAGCCGGACGAGCGCACCGCCTCAATGGCGACGATCTGGCAGGCAAGCGCAGCCTTCATGTCCATCACGCCGTGCCCGTAGACAGCGCCGTCGATGAGCTCGCCCGAGAACGGCCCGCTCTTCGTCCAGCCGTGCGACACCGGTTTCGTGTCGAGGTGACCGGTGAGCACGACCCGTCGTCCACCGCCGAAGTCGATCTCCCCGAGGGCGTTGGGACGCTCGTCGAGAACCGGCTGCAGCTCCACCGCTTCGAAGTCCGAGTCCCGCATCACCGACGCCAAGTATGCGGCGAGGTCTCCTTCTTCCCCGAGGACGCTCGGAATCCGGCACACCTCTTGCACGAGCCCTACCGAGCGCCCGAGGTCGACGTGCTCGATGACCTGTTTGAGGGCATCTCGCTGGCGGGGGGACAGGCTCATTTCGACATCCTTAGATATGAGACATGTTATATGATATTCGGGCTACCTAACGTCGTCAATCGGTGAACCGGCCCCACTGGCGCTCCACGCCCTCCGCCTGCGGAGCACGGGCCGCCGGCAGCAGGTCTTCCGCTGCCGGCGGCCCGTGCGCTCAGCAGCTGTAAGGCAAGTACGCGTCGCTCGTGAGCGGCGCGGCGTTCGGCGTGCCGGAGATCAACTTCTGGCTCTTCATCCAAGTTCCAAAGCTCTGCCAGTTCGCCTCGTTCATGCATCCGAATTTCTGGCCAGCGGCCGGCTTGATCAGCGTCAAGGTGTAGGGAACGCTCACCTTCAGGAACTTCGGGGTGTACTGGGTGTCCTTCATCATGAGGGCCGTCGTGCTTGCGGGGTTGGCGACTGCGGCCGCGGCGCCCGCCTCGAGGCCTTTCAGGAACGACTTCACCTCGGCTGCGTACGCCGGGTCGCTCTTCAGACGGTTGCGGTTCGCCACGACGACGAGCTCGGCGTAGCTCGGGACGCCCAGCGCCGATGCTGGGAAGACCGTCGGCTTCTTGCCAGTCTCTTGCGCGATCTGGATCGCCTCGACGTTGCGGTACCCACCGACGATCGCGTCGACCTTGCCCGAGAGAATCGATGGGATCAGGTTCTGGCCCACGTTCACCGTCTGGACCTGTGAGCTCGTCAGGTGGGCGGTTCTCAGCAGCATCTGGACCATCGCGCTGTCACTGGGGATACCGGTGATCCCGATCTTCTTGCCCTTCATCTGGGAGAGCTGGGTGACGTGGTCGCTCGATGAGACGATGAGCGAGTTGAGCGGGACGGGAACGAGCGTGGAAACCGCCGTCACCGGCAGCCCCGACTGCTGGGCGTAGAACATCTCTGACTCATAGGAGATGGCCAGGTCCACCTTGTTGAGGCCGACGAGCTTGACCGGGTCGGCGGCGTTCGAGGGTGCATGCAGCGCCACCGAGAGGCCGTTCTTCGAGAAATAGCCCTTGTCCAACGAGTAGTAGAGCGCCACGTGGTCCGGGTTCGGGACCCAGTCGAGCTCGACGTTGACCGACTTGGAGGTTGCCCGTCCGACGCGCGAGGCGCTCGCGACCGCACCGGACGCCACGGCAAGCGCCGCACAGAGCACGATCGACGTCGTCCACAAGGCGAACCTCGTCTTGGCTTTGTTCATCACATTGACCCTCTCTCTGGCTGGTGAATTCGCTGACTCTCGAGAACTGGCAAAAGGGCGCTCAAGTCCGGTCTCGCTGGCGCGCCCAGGGGGCGATGAAACGTTCGGCCAGCGAGACCGCCCCGAACAAAAGGATCGACACGACGGTAAGGATGACGATCGCGGCAAAGATTCGAGCCGTTTGCAAGTTCGGTGTGGCCTCGAGCATGACGTATCCGAGCCCAGCGTTGGACCCCGCCCATTCACCAAAGACAGCACCGATCGACGCGAACGTCGCCGAGATGCGCATGCCCGAGAAGATGAGCGGCAAGGCGGCCGGAAATTCCACGCGCCGGAAGATGGCTAGGCGACTGGCGTCGAGCGTACGCATCATGCGGATGAAGTCGTCGTCGACAGAGCGCAGCCCGTCGAGACCGTTGACGACGACCGGGAAGAAGCAGATCAGCGCGACGATGACCAACTTCGGCACGATGCCGTAGCCGAACAGGACGACCAGTATCGGCGCGAGGACGACCACGGGGATCGTCTGCGAGGCGATCAGCAGCGGGTAGACGGCGCGCCGTAGCGGTCCGATGAGGTGCAACGCGACCGCAATGCCTATTCCGGCAGCGGTGGCGATGGCATAGCCGATGAGCACCTCGACGAGGGTGGTGCGAGCGGCGCTTCCGAGAATCGGGTTCCAGTCGTGCCACAGCGAGCTGGCGACCTCCGTCGGGGTCGGTATGAGGTACGCCGGGTAGTGAGCCAGCTCCACGATGAGCTGCCAAAGACCGATCAGCACCACGATGAGAACCGCTGCGGCGCCGTAGCTCGTGACTGCCCGGCGGGCGGGCGAGCAGCTCTTCTCCGGCACGTCGTCAAACGTCTCGAGGTCTCGGGCGGCGCTGCCCTCGATCGCCCCCGCGGCGTCCGCGTGTCGCGTGGCGCTCACTCGATCGCCTCCAAGGCCTGTTCCTTCAAGGCGACGAACTCCGGGCTCGTCACGGTCTCACGCCGGCTGCGGCCAGAATCGACGCGCGAGTCGAGCACGCGCACGACGCGTCCCGGGCGTGAGGACAGAACGATCACGGCGTCGCCGAGGAGGAGCGCCTCTTCGACGTCGTGGGTCACGAGCAACACGGTTCTCGGCACGTCGGCCATGGCGAGGAGGAGCCACTCCTGCATCTGGGCTCTCGTGATCGAGTCGAGCGCACCGAACGGCTCGTCCAAGAGGAGAACGTCCTTGTCCGCCATCAGCGTGCGAATGAAGCTGACGCGCTGACGCATGCCGCCCGACAGCTGAGCGGGAGAAACGTCTTCGAAGGCGCCGAGACCGAATCGCTCGAAGAACGGCCGTGTCCGTGCCCGCGCCTCACTGCGCTTCATCCCTCGGTTCTCGCAGGCGATCGCCGCGTTGTCGAGGGCGCTCCGCCAGGGAAGGAGCAGATCGCGCTGCGGCATCATGGCGCACCGGCCGAGCCGCTCCTTGGCGAGCAGCGCTCCCTCGACGTTGACCGAGCCAACCTCGGCGTCGAGCAGGCCCGCCACGATCTGCAACAGCGTCGACTTGCCGCTGCCGCTGGGGCCCAAGATGGCCACTTTCTCGTGCCGCTCGATGGTGACGTCCACTCCCCGGAGGGCGACGACTCCTCCGAAGCGCTTGCTGACGCCGCGCACGGCGATCCCGCCGGGGCCGGGCGCCTCCCGACTTGCGACGCTCGTCCACTTCGGGTCAGTCCGAGACTCGCGAGGCCCTCCCGAGGGGATCGGCCCGGAGTCACCTCCACGCTGTGAGGCGCGCGCCGCGGCAGGATCGCTCACAAGACCGGCCAGGCGGGAAGCGGTTCGATTCCGATCGTCGCCAGAACCTGTTCGTCGATCTTCTGCACAGCCTGGCGCAGCTCACCCTCGTCGACTCTCGTCAGGCGCTTGGCGTCGAGGAGCAGTTGGCCGGCGACGATCACCGTATGGGCGGAGTGACCCGTCGCTCCGTAGACCAAGTTCGCCACGGGGTTGTGAAGTGGCCGCCAGTCGAAGTCGTCGGTCGAAAAGCAGGTGATGTCCGCCTCCTTGCCAACCTCAATCGCCCCCGTGACGTCATCCAGGCGAAGTGCCTTTGCGCCGGTGACCGTCGCCATCTCGAGCGCCTGCTCCGCGCTGACCGCGGCGGGGTCCCGACGCGCGTCGCGAGGGAGCAGGGCCGCCAGTTGCATGGAGCGACAGATGTCTTGATGGTTGGACACGTTCTCGGCGTCAGTGCCGAGCGCCATCGGCACGCCGGCGGCGAGAAGCTCCGGCCACTTGCCCGTCTGAGTCGTGCCCTTGGCCAACTTGAGCGCTGAGCTCGGGTTCTGAGAGATGCGCGCCCCGGACTCGGCGACAAGGTCCACCTCGAAGTCCTCGAGCGAGGTCATGTGGTTCAGCAGCACGTGCTCATTGAGCGCGCCGATCGAATGCATGTGCTGCAGCGGACGCTCGCCGAAGGCCTCGAGCTCGAGTGCGACCTCGCGTTCGCTCGTCGCCTTGTGGAGCACAAAGAGTGAGTCGCTCTCCTGGGCAAGCTTGGCCGCGCCGAGCGTGAGCTCGTCGGAGCACGTCCCGACGCCTTCGATCGTCACGGCGTCGCGGATGAGCGGATTGCCAAAGGCGCGCACCGTGTCGATGCCACGCCGAAGCCGCTCGAGCGCCGCATCGGTGTCGAGCGCCAGCCAGTCGGGCAGGTCGGTGTCGCCGGCCGCGCCACGCTGATCCCAGGTCCACGGGCCCACGCGGCAGCGGATCCCGGAGTGAGCCAGCGCCTCGAGGACCGCGTCGAGGTGGTTGCATCCCGGCTCCTCGAAGCTCGTCGTGCCGAAGCGAATCATTTCGGCGGTGGCATGCAGCGCGTACGTGTGCATCTGCTCGGCGGTCAGGCTGGCAAAGCAGGGGTAGATGAACTCTCTGAGCGCCGAGAGCGTCTGGCCGCCCTCGGGCATGGCGCCCTTCGGACAACACAACAGGTGGCGGTGACCGTTGACCAGACCCGGAGTGGTCACCATGGACGAGGTGTCGATCGTGCGGCGAGCCCGATATCGCTCGATGATCTCCGAACGGGCGCCCACGGCGACGATCTTCGAGCCGGCCACCGCCACGGCGCCGTCTCGGTAGATCTCGCGTCGCGAATTCATCGTGATCAGCCAGCCGCCGGCGAGCAGCAGATCGACCTGAGTCGTCGCTGCGCGGGCCTCGTCCCCCATGTGCACGACCTTTCTGTGGTCGTTCGCGGTAATATTAGACATCAGATACCAGATTGGCAAAGTCCACTCTGCAACCCGAGGGCTGTCAAGGGGCCACCCGAGGACGTAACAGCACGTTCACGAGCGGCTTTCGCGACCGGGCGTTGTGGCGACGGCCCCTGAGGCGAGCGCAGCGCGTCCGGGCTGTTAGTCCGAGGTATGCGGGAAGGCATTCGAGTCCACACCGCGGACGTATTGGAACGCCACGGTCTCCACTCGGCTGCAATCTCGAAATGGACGTGGCCGCCGACATAGGGCTTCGCCGATGCGACCGTGTTCACGCGCGCCAGCGAGCGCCGCGACTGCGGGCACGAGGAGCGGAGTGCGGCCCGTACGATTCCGCGTGACCGCGCTGCGCTGCGGACTGATGACCGCAAGGTCGTACGGCGAGAAGAGCTGCTTTTGACCCACAAACGCGCACTGGCGCGTCCGCGAGGATCTCGTCGAGGCGATGCCGCCCAAAGAGGTCGCCCGAGGCCGACTACGAGCGCGAGGAGCTGCTGTTCACGAATCCCGCGAGCAGCAGTCATTCCAAGAGCAGCAGAGACCCGCCCGGTCTCACGCTGAGATCATGCCCCCGCACTCGAACGCGGCGGGCCAGTCCTCGGACTGGAGGCTTCACGGCTTTCAGATCCCAGCGGGGTCCGGACAGATGAAGTGAGGAGGAAGCGCTCGATCATGTTGTTGACTTGTTCTGGCGCCAGGAGTTGGTTGAAGTGTCCGGCGCCGACCGTCTGTCCGGTGACGAGCTGGGGGCACAGTTCCTGAAACTTCGCCAAGTCGCCGATGGGGAAGGCGGCACTGATGTTCAGTACGGGCACAGCACAGGCGCTCGCGGCAACCTCACCGTTCCAAGCGAAGATCTGTTCCATCGCCGAGGCCATTACGTGCTGTGGTGTGGAACAGATCGCCTCGCTGACTCGGGCCCTCAGCTCGGGATCATCGCTCGGAATAAAGAGCACGTTCTCCACATGCTGTCGTGCCGCCTGCTGGTATTGCGGGCTGCGGAGTTGCTTGAGGAAAGGGGTCGCGAGCCGCGACAGGCCGTCTGGCTGGATAACGGGAGCTGGGTCGACTAGGACGGCGCCAGCGACGATGTCGGGGGCTATTGCGGCGGCTTGGAGTGCGGCGAGGCCGCCCAGGCTGTGCCCGATAATCACAACGCTGTTCATTTCCAGTTGGTCGGCAATCCAGAGAAGGTCGCTGGCGAAGCCGTCGACCGTGTAGTCCTGGACGGGTTTGTCGCTCTGCCCGTGGCCGCGAAGGTCGACTACGACCACGCGATGATTGCTTTGGAAATACTCGAACTGCGGCTGGAAGTAGGTGTGGTCGCAGCACCAGCCATGCGCAAAGAGCATGTGAGGAGTGCCAGCCCCCGCTTCGGTGTACCAGAGACGGACGCCGTCTTTGAGCAGCTCGCTCATCGCGCTGCTATCGCCTGGACGAGGTGGACGAAGTTGGAGACCACTGGGCTGGAGCGGTCGCGGCGCCAGGCGATCGAGACCGTCGTCGGCTCGATACCCTCGGCCAGCACGAACGACACGCCCGGCCATGGATGGTTGGCCGCGGTCGTCGCAGGAGTCGTGCTGATCGCCTTGCCCCGCGTGAGCGCGTCGACCCACTCGTCCCTGTTTGTCACTTCCGCCCCAACGGGCCGACGGCGACCGTCTGGGCGCGGCTGAAGCTGGTAAAAGTCGCTCCAGGTCGCCGCTGTCGGGTCGTCGTTGTACTCGGGTGGAAAACCGAAGAACGCCTCGTCCTCGACTTCTTCCAGCCGAACGACGCTGCGTCGCGCGAGCGGGTGGTTTTCAGCGAAGATGAAGAAGCGCGGCTCTTGGAACAGCGCTCGAGTTTCAATCTGTGGATGCCGGATCGGATCCCAAACGAACGCGACGTCGGTCTCTCCAGCTGCGAGCCCGAACGTCGGGTCGACGTAGGGAAAGCCGCCGATCGGCCTCACCTCGACGTTCGGGTAGCGCTGCTCGAACGTCGCGAAGGCCTCGGCGCGAAGCGCCGGCGCTATCTGGACCAGCATCCCGACGCGCAGGACGCCCGCCTGACCTGCGGCCGCTTCGCACGCCGCTACGACGGCCGCGTCGGCAGCGCTCAGCGCCTCCCGCGCCTTCTCAAGAAAGACCTCGCCAACACTCGTCAGCACAACCGACCTCGTCGTGCGAGTCAGCAGTTCGACGCCCATGTCCCGCTCGAGACGCCGGACATGCCGGCTGAGGGTCGGTTGGTCGAGATGAAGCCGTGCTGCCGCGCGCGAGAAGTGCAAATCTTCGGCGACCGCTACGAAGTACCGCAGGGAGCGCAAGTCGATATCCACGTCCACGAATCATCCATGCAAGTAGCGCATGAATCAAATGCCGAATCGCCCTTGGTTAATTTTTAAACTGGCCCATAAGCTCGAGGCTGACCAAAAAAGGCCATCTTGAGGAGTCGCGCCGATGCTCGCACGGAGGATTAGCCGCGCTCGTCTCATGCCCGTCATTGCTCTCGCCACACTATTCCTCACTCCCTTAGGTATGGCGGACGCAAGCGACGCCGCTGTGGTGCACCCGATCACGATCTCTGGGTCGATCTCGGGGATTCCAGGAGGCCGGGTGTTCGTCCTGTCCGCGCAGGGAGTCGCCTGGACGGGCGTCATACACGGTCAGTCATTCCGGGTGCTTGTCCCCTCGAAGGAGGGGGCCCACTTGCGCGACGCCACGGTGCAGGTCCTCGCGGCGTCAGGGAGCTACGTCGGGCCAGTCGTTCTCGAGAAGTTGGCGGAGAAAAAGAATCCGGCATGCGCCAGATCCGCGAAACCGGCGTGTATCGATGATGTCGTCGGCCTTGGGACGATCTCGAGAAACATTTCATTGGGACGACTCACAGGAAAAGACTCTCGAGGTTCACTACCGACCTGGTTCCTCGCGTCGAAGGCGTCGAGCGTCGACCAGCGCGACGCGGTCCGAGCAGCGACGCGCAGCGGACGCCCTTACGGAGCGGGCAACCTCGGATTGGTCACTGGCGGCATCCCCGCGATCTTCGTCGGCAAACTGAAGGCCAATGTCTTTCTCGGCGCCGGAGACAAGAGCCACGCGATCTCGGACACCTTGCAACCGATGACCACGCTCGCGCCGTCCCCGCTCGGCGGGGAATGGCTTCCGCTTCCCTCTGACGCCGGACCTGCCGCGAACGCATCAGGCTCGCCACGCGTGCACGTGGTCTCTCACGGCCCGGCCCCCGGGAGCGGAGCGGCACCGGGGAGCGGCACGATCTCCGAGAGCTGCCCGACCACGAACGACCCCCTCTCCAGCTCGGTCGTGACGAGTGGGACCAATGCCGGATCGGCACCGGGTCAGGAACTCGATTGTTCCGGCGTGCCGAACGCATTGAATGTCGACGTCAACGGAAACGGCGTCACGAACATCGCGGACAAGGCCCCAGCGTCGGTCGCTGCGTCGGTCATCACCGTCGGCGCAACCATTCTGACGGCCCAGCAGAACGCGGTCAGCTACTACACGCCGGGCGGAATCACGCCGAGCATTCTCGGCACCTTCCTCAATCCGCAACCGTTGCCGCACCAGGACCCTGCGACCTTTAATTTGAGTCTCGCTCCCGATCAACTCTTCCCGGGCGACACGGTCGGCACTGATGTCACGATGTCCGTGAACTGCGGCACGTTCTCGTGGTGTCTCAACGCGCAACTCTTCAACGACCAGACCAGCAGACCGGCGGGCCCTTGGGCACAGACGACACCGCCGTATGCGCTCACGATCAATCCCATCCTCACAAAGGCAGCCTTCCAAGCCGACGTGCTACCGCCAAACGGAACGAACATCCCTGCGGAGATCACACCTGGTGATGTCATCACTTTGAACGGTACGCAGGGAGGAACCGGTGGTGCCACTGCCCAATCGCCGATGGAGGTCGGTCCGTACTTTGCCTCGACGCCCTACATCGAAGGCGCCACACTCGGTGGCCCTGCAGGCCCGGGTTTCATGACCATCGACAGTGCCGGCAATGCGGTGAGCGCTTCGAGCTCGGGAACGGTAACGCTCAAGATCGCGCGCCCTGAACGTCTCCTGCTTCCGGGTGAGACAACGGCCAGCGGTGTCATGGACATGGCTGCACTGAATTACACCGTCGGCATCAGCAATCCCACGCCACCTGGCCCTACCGCCGACTGTCCAGCCTCGGCGTATTCCAATGTGTTTGGAGCCACCATCGCAAGCCAACCGACGATGAAAGGCGGCGCCACGCTCGTCGACAACACCACCCAAGATTTCGACCCGGCGGAAGCCAGCAACCCAGGACCGATCCAGCTCACCGTCAACCTGAGCGCCTGCGAGGCAGCCGGTACGAACGGCCTCTCGGCAAGCGGATTCGTCTGGACACCTGGGGCGCACTACCAGGTCGAAGTCACGGCGAAGGGCGCAATCGGGAGTGATGTCACTGCAAACACGTTCGAAATCACGGCGCCGTAAACAAGACTCTCGTATTCAATACCGGAGCAGTGAACCTGGCCGGTCGAGCGTTCGCACGTGCCGGGCCCGCATGATTTGGCGCTGCCGCATAATGCGCGCATCGATAGCCGCAAGCGGTCATGGCGAAATTGGCTTCGATCATCGCGGTCACAGTTGAGTCACGGTCTCCCGACGGAGGTTTCTTAGTGGTGACAACCATGCGCAGTCTGAGCTTCATCGATTGCGGCCACTAGGGGATTCTCGACTCGGTGACCTCGAGGACAATCCGGACTTCGGACTAGTACGAAACGGCTTGATCGCCTAATATCAATCGAACGTCGTAGCCGCTCGGGCAGACGCCGGAGGGTACAACCTAATGAGAAGACGCGCTCCGTCAGCACTCTGGACAATGCCAATGATCGTGCTGCTGCCTTTCACGGTGATGGCGACTTCCGCGTCCGCCTCCGCCCGCGTTCCTTTGACAAGTCATCCTACCCCCGCTCTGCCGAAAGCCCCGGCAGGCTGGCAGCTCGTCACGTCGACGATCGCTACGGCGAACCCTTACGGCGGCACCACCATCGAATACGACCACATACAGGCCCCACCGAAAATAGAGGTGCGATTTACCGGGAAGTTCGCGGCTCGGACGGAGGCCAGTGTGATTCTGTCCTGCGGCAATGGCTATAGCCCAAGCCCGACTTATCGCCACGCGGGGCTTTATATCATTCCTATAGACACCAAAGATCTCGCAGGACTCGGCTGCCTCCTTAGCGCCACCTTGTTCGGCACAGGACGATACGGCGTGCAGTTTCTTGTGCCGAAGACGCCAAAGCCAAAGCCCAAGCCGAAACCCACCGCGACCAAGACCCCGACTGCGGGCACCACCCCGCCTGCGGGCACCACGACGCCTACGGCCACCAAGCCCACGCCGAAGCCCACACCAAACCCGTGTCCCGTTGAGACTCAGAGTTGCAAGTATCCGTACGACGGCGCATACAGCGGCACGATCGGTGGGACGGTCACCATAACCGCGTCCGGTGGAGAGGAGGATTTAGGCGCACCCCCCGTTGGGACGTCAACCCAATTTGATGCGCCCGCATCCGCCGATGTCAGCGGTAGCGTAGTGGAGAACCTATATTCTTACGGCACCGACAGCGCCAGCGGTCAGAACGCGATCTTTGACATAGGCTCTGCAACGACTATTTCCAATAGTGGTCTTGCTACCGGCCTTGAGTTCTTCTCCGGAGATCTAACTATCGATCCCGATTCCGGAGACACTGATTCGATTGCGTCCCTGTCGTGCTCCTCGTTCTCGATGCAATTCAATGCCACCGGCGCTGGGACATCCGGTATCGTCTGCACCGGCTCTAACGCCTGGGGCGACACCGTCGAGTTCACCGGTTCGGTGAACTTGAGCCACCTCATCCCAACCGATTAGGCCGATAACTCAGGTTCGTCGCGACCCGCCCTGATCGCCCGAGGGTGATGCATTTCGCAAGGTGCACTTCCTGAGACCGGAACCCGATTCCAGGTCAAACCGCTATACGAGTGATGGCTGGTGCTCGGTGGTCCATGCCTTCACGAACGCGCCGGTGATCGCCGGCCGTGCGCTCTGTGCGGCCGGTTCTCGTTGAACCGAAGGGCCAGCTCGTCGTCGGAGGGCAGAGGCGGTGCAAGCCGCTGGGTGAAGCGCGACTGGCCGATTACAGCGCACGCTCGGCGCTCGGAGACCCCGAACGCTCTTCGAGCAGCACGAACGCTGCTCGTCGGCCGCTGCCGCTGGTCAGACGTTTCCAGTGATGAGAACGGGCTCCGTGTCGGCCTGGATGATCTGACCCAGAAGTTTCATGGGCCACCGCGCGATGTGTCTCTCTCGGGACCCGTCGACTACCCCCGCTGGCACCTCCTCGTTGACCCGTGAGGCTCGGTCACTGGCGTGACCTCATCGAAGCTTGAACTCAAGGCGTCCCATCGCTGGCCTGTCCGCTCCGACCGGACCTCCGGACATGGAGGAGGATCCATGACCGCAAATCGCCACCTGGTAGTTAGGGTCGAGCACGCAGCGCAACTGTGGCCAACAGGATTGCCCAGTGGCGGACAACAGAACTGCCCACTGGTCAGTCGGCCGGTCGCGTTAGCCCCATGCGACGCGTGGCAAAAGCACTTCAAAACCCAGCCCGGCGTCACAACTCGCTTGCTACCAGGCCGCCCTGCCATAAAGCGTGGTCCACTGAGCGGGATCAAGCGCACCTGGCAGCCCCAACGGGATTCGAACCCGTGTCGCCACCTTGAGAGGGTGGTGTCCTAGGCCTCTAGACGATGGGGCCGTGTGCCGCAGGCCACCGAGGGCCCAACTAACGGCCTCGCAGTGTAGCGGACAAACAGCGCCCCGCCGGGCTGCGGCCCGGCGGGGCGACTCGCTCGGGGGGGAGGACTCGAACCCCCAATAACAGGGCCAGAACCTGTCGTGTTGCCGATTACACCACCCCCGAATGG
>JAODBN010000261.1 GCA_025463965.1 Acidimicrobiaceae bacterium | reverse complement strand
AGCCCTCGTGATCGGCCTCGCCACCGAGGTGAGCGCGGCCTTCATCAGTCCCGACTACAAGGACGTCGTCGCCTTCGTCATCTTGCTCGCCATGCTCGCAGTCCGTCCGACCGGCCTGCTCGGCGCTCGGGCCTGAACGGGGTTCGCCGATGATCTACTACCTGACAACGATCCTTGTGTACGGCGGCGTCGACGCGATCGCCTGCCTCGGGCTCAGCCAGCAGTTCGGCGTCGCCGGGGTGACAAACTTCGGCTTCATCATCTTCCAGGCTGCTGGGGCCTATACCGCCGGCGTTCTGTCGCTCCCGAACCAGAGCTCGAACGGAGGGTTCCAGAGCTACATCGGCGGAGTCCATCTGCCGTTTCCCCTGCCGTGGCTCGGGGCGGCGATCGTCGGTGGCCTGCTCGCCCTGCCGTTCTCCTTCCTCGTGGGCAAGCGGTTGCGGGGGGACTTCGCCGCAATTGGGCTCCTGGTTACGGCGGTGATGTTCAACTTGCTCGTCACGGACTACCGACCGCTTTTCAACGGGGCTGCGGGGCTGTCGCTCGTGCCGGCGCCGCTTGGCGGTGTGCTCAACCCCCAGTCGGGCGGCTACCAGTGGGCGTACGGGATCGCGGCGATCGTGCTCGCCGCGATCGTCTACCTGTTCGTCCGACGCATCACGAACTCTCCCTACGGCCGCACGCTTCGCGCCATGCGGGACAACGACATCGTGGCGGACTCTCTCGGCAAGAACCTCCGTTCGCTTCGGACTGAGATGTTGGTCATCGGGGGAGTCATCGCCGGCTTGAGCGGCGGCATCCTCGTCGGCTTCATCAACCTTTGGGACCCGCAGGCTTGGGGATACGCCGAGACCATCGTGCTTTTCGCCGCAGTGATCATCGGTGGGCTCGGCAACCACAAAGGCGCCGTCCTCGGTGCGATCCTCGTGCCCCTGGCCTTCGAGGAGGCGAGCCGCTACATCCCCGCGATCGGGTCCCCCGGACTGATCCCCGCGCTCCAATGGGTTGCCATCGGCCTGTTGATCGTGTTGTTCCTGTGGTTCCGACCTCAAGGGATCCTGCCAGAACGGCGTCGGAAGCTAAGCACGCTGGCCGCGCCGCCAGCTGCGCCGGCCGTGCTCGTGGGAGCAGCTGGCCCCGATGCAGAGATCGCCGATCTCCCTTCGATGCCTGCTCCCCCCGGGCACATCGAGCACGCCGCCCCGGTGGTCTCCCTTGCTCGGAGCTCGGATGTGCCCGGGGCCGAAGAGGTGATCCTCGAGGCGCAAGGTCTCGTACGAGAGTTCGATGGAGTCCGTGCCGTTGACGGGGTGTCGATCCAGATCCGGCGGGGATCCCTCACCGGGCTGATCGGCCCGAACGGTGCGGGAAAGTCGACCACCCTCGCCATGCTGGCGGGAACCCTCGAGCCGACCGGGGGGACCATCTTGTATCGCGGCGAGGACATCACCGCGCTGCCGGCGTTCCGGCGGGCGCGAAAGGGCCTGGTGAGGACGTTCCAGTTGGCGAGCGAGTTCAAGAAGCTCACCGTGCTCGAGAACCTGGTGTCCGCCGTGCCGAACCAGCGCGGGGACTCGCTCGGGGGAGCGCTCTTGGGCAAGCGCTTGTGGGGCGCCCAGGAGCGGGCCTCGATCGAGCGGGCGGAAGAGATGCTCGATCGTTTCGGGCTCCGGGCCTACGCCGACCGCTACGCCGGTGATCTGAGCGGAGGTCAACGCCGTCTCGTCGAGATCATGCGCTCGCTGATGGCCGAGCCCGAGGTGCTCCTTTTGGACGAGCCGATGGCCGGGGTGCACCCAAGGCTTGCCCGTCAGATCGGTCATCAGTTGCTTAAGCTCTGTGCCGAAGGCATGACCATCGTGATGGTGGAGCACGAGCTTGCGATCATGGACGAGTTCTGCGATCCCGTCGTCGTGATGGCGGAAGGGCGCGTGCTGGCAGAGGGCACGATGGCCCAGTTGCGCGGGAGGTCCGAAGTGGTCGAGGCCTATCTTGTCGGGTGAGCCAGCCGTGAGCCTGGGCGAGGTGCCCGGGCGCGTGGCGGAGCCGGTGATCCCGCACGTGCGCGGCGCAACGCTGCATACGGAGATGCTCTCCGCCGGCTACGGCGGCGGCGCCATCGTCCATGACGTGTCCATCAACGTCGGACCCGGTGAAGTCGTGTCGATCGTCGGACCGAACGGGTCCGGCAAGAGCACCTTGCTGAAGAGCATCGTGGGGATCGTCGAGGTGCTCTCCGGGTCGATCGTGCTCGACGACCGGGTCATCACCGGTCTCGCTCCCGAGGAGGTGGCCCGGGCCGGGGTGGGCTACGTGCCCCAGGTCGACGACGTCTTCGGTCCGCTCAGCGTGGTGGAGAACCTCGAGATGGGTGGCTACCTGCTCAAGCAGAACGAGGTTGCCGGCCGCGTCCAGCACGTCCTGGATGCCTTTCCACAGCTGCGCAAGATGCTGGGCCGGCGCGCCGGGAAGCTTTCCGGCGGGGAACGGAAGATGCTGGCCATGGGGCGCGTGCTGATGCTCGAGCCGGCACTCGTGGTGCTCGACGAGCCCACGGCGAACCTCGCGCCCATGGTTGCCCACACGGTGCTCGACGAGCACGTCCGCCAGCTCGCACGGACGGGCGCCTCGGTCCTCATCGTCGAGCAGCGGGCTCGAGCTGTGCTCGCGATCTCCGATCGCACCTACGTGCTGGGTGGCGGTCGGGTTCGCATGGAGGGGACTCCGAGCGAGCTGTCCTCGAGTGCGGAATTCGTGGACTCGTTCCTCGGAGGCGGCGAGCGCCCATCGTGACATGACCGGGATGCGCAAGAGCCCCCTCGGGTTGCTTGGCCCTGCCGGACAGGGCGGCCAATGTGCGCCCCGGTGAAACGCAGCCTCCTCTTGACTTGCCACCAGGCAGGACGGGCACCCCTCGTCTCGCTCGGTGGGACTCGCTTGTGGCGCGACGCGACGTCTTGGTCGTACTGCTTACGCTCGTCACCGGTGTAGCGGACGCCGTTGGGCTAACTCGTTTGGGACATGTCTTCACGAGTGTCATGACCGGCAACATGGTCCTCCTTGGTGTGGCCGGGGGCCGCGGTGAGGGCACGTTGGCCCTCCATGCGGGCGTCGCCTTTGTCGGTTACATCCTCGGCACCGTCGGTGGCGCACGGATCGCCGGTCGAGCGGTTCCCGGTGAAGCGATCTGGCCGCGCAGCACCTCGCACGCGCTTTCGGCGGAGCTCGTGATCCTTGTGCTGTTCAGCGTCGGGTGGGAACTTGCGCGCGGCGACCCGACCAGCGGAGAAGCCCTGGGCCTGCTCGGGGCCAACGCGGTCGCTCTCGGCGTGCAGAGCAGCGCGGTTTTGCGTTTTGGCG
>JAODBN010000231.1 GCA_025463965.1 Acidimicrobiaceae bacterium | reverse complement strand
TGGATCCCGACGACCTGCTGGCGACGCTCACCGAGATGACCGCGGTCTCTGTGGCCGACGCCCTCGCCGAGCGGAAGGTCGCCGAGGTCGTCGCCACCGGGGGCGGGACCCGCAACCCGGTTCTCATGGCAGCCCTCGCCGGTCACCTCCCCGGGGTCGAGTTCCTGCCGCTCGAACGATTCGGGGTCGGCGAGGCGGCCAAGGAAGCGCTGCTCTTCGCCGTCATCGGCTACCTGAGCGTTGTCGGCCTGCCGGGAAGCGTGCCGTCGTGCACCGGGGCGCGCCGTGCCAGCGTCCTCGGCTCGGTGACGCCGGGAGACCGGCCGCTCGCCCGCCCGGTCGGGCTCGTCGCGCCGGTGCGCCTCCAGCTGAGCCCGGTCTTCGCCGCCCCAAGCGGAGCGACGGGGGCGCCGTGAGACACGAGGAGACGGTAGATCCGGCACGCGCCGCCACGCCGGCCGCTGGCGCGCCTTGGTCCGCGAAGACGCCGCTGCTGTCGATTCAGGACCTCGTTGTCGGCATCCGCCGCCGCCGAGAGGAACGTCACATCGTCCGGGGCGTGAGCCTGGATGTCGCCGCCGGCGAGAAGGTCGGCGTGGTCGGCGAGAGCGGCTCGGGCAAGACCCTCACCATGCTCTCGGTCCTTCAGCTGCTGCCGCCGCCGGTGCGGGTGCTGAGCGGAGCGGTGCGCTTTGGCGGGAGGGACCTCACACGCCTCGACGACAAGGAGCTCGCGGAGGTGCGCGGCGGCGAGGTGGCGATGGTCTACCAGGACCCGATGAGCTCGCTCAATCCGCTGTTGCGGATCCGCACCCAGATCACCGAGGCGCTGCGGGCCCACGGGGTCGACCACGACGCGGCGGCGGTCCGGACCCGGGAGGTTCTCGGCCAGGTCGGGCTGCCCGATCCGCTGCGTATCGAGGCGGCGTTCCCCCACGAGCTGTCGGGGGGGATGCTCCAACGGGTGATGGTGGCGATGGCGCTCGCCACCTCGCCGCGGCTGCTCGTCGCCGACGAGCCCACGACGGCGCTGGACGTGACTATCCAGCAGCAGATCCTCGACCTCGTAGAGGACCTGCAGGCGCGTACCCACATGGCGGTGGTCTGGGTGACCCACGACCTCGGTGTCGTCGCGCGCCTCGTCGATCGAGTCGTCGTGATGTACGCCGGTCGGGTCGTGGAGGACGCCCCGACGGGGCGCCTCTTCGAACGGCCCACGCATCCCTACACCGAGGCGCTTCTCGGCTCGCTCCCCGGTCCCGGCGTCGGACACCGCTCCGCACTGACCCAGATCGGCGGGACTCCTCCCGACCCGAGCCGGCTCCCTCCGGGCTGTCCTTACCGTGCCCGCTGCCCCTATGCATTCGACCGCTGCGCCGTGGAAGAGCCGCCGCTCCTCGATCGGAACGGCAGCCTCGCGGCCTGCTGGAAGGAGCCGGAGCTGTGGCGCTAGCGCTGCAAACGACGGATCTCGTAAAGGAGTACCCGCGCCGGCGGTCCACCCCGGTGCAGGCGCTTCGCGGCGTGTCGGTGGCGCTCGAGACTGGCCGGACGCTCGGCATCGTGGGTGAGAGCGGTTGTGGCAAGTCCACCCTCGCCCGCCTGCTCGTGGGCCTCGAGGCGCCGACCTCGGGCAGCGTCGAACTGCTGGGCGAGCCGCTCCCTGCTCACCCGCACCGCGGGTTGCTCGCCCGCAAGATCCAGCTCGTCTTCCAGGATCCCTACTCCTCGCTCGATCCTCGACTGACCGTGTCCGCGGCACTGGGCGAGGTGCTCGGCGTGCACGGGCTCGCACCGCGTGGCCGGGCGCGCCAGGCGCGCGTCGAGGAGCTTCTCGCCATGGTGGCGCTCGGCAGCCGATTCCTCCAGCGCTATCCCCACGAGCTCTCGGGGGGCCAGGCCCAGCGAGTGGCGGTTGCCCGGGCGCTCGCCGTCGAGCCGAAGGTGCTCGTGCTGGATGAGCCGACGTCTGCGCTCGACGTCTCGGTGCGCGCCGAGGTCATGAACCTGCTGGTTCGCCTGCAGGACGAGCTGCGTCTCTCTTACGTCTTCATCAGCCACGACCTCGCCATGGTGCGCCACGTGGCCGACGCGATCGCGGTGATGTACCTCGGTCGGGTCGTGGAGGAGGGTCCCTACGACGCCGTGCTCGGGGCGTCACTTCACCCCTACACCCGGGCACTGGCCGAAGCCGTCCCGACACCGGACCCGGTGGCCGAGGCGCGGCGACGGTCCAAGCCGGTCGGCGAGGCGCCGGCGGGAACGGGCGAGGCGCCCGCGGGCTGCCCGTACAACCCGCGCTGCCCGCTCGCCGAGGACATCTGCCGAGAGGTCCGCCCCGAGCTGCTCGAGCTCGCGCCGGCGCACCGCGCCGCCTGCCACGTCGCGGCTCGCCACGCCGGAGTGCCTTCTGCGGTGCTCGGCTCGCCCTGGACCGCCTGAACATCCCAGGCTGATCCGGTGGGCGGGCACTACCTGCAGGTCCTGCGCCGCCCAGGCGTCGCCCACGTGATGGTCGCGACCCTGCTCGGCCGGCTGCCGATGGGGATGATCGGGATCGCCATCGTCTTGAAGACGAGCCGGGAGACGGGCTCCTACGCCATCTCTGGTCTCGCCTCGGGGGCCTTCGTCGCCGGGGTGGCGGTCTCGAGCCCCGTCCTCGGTCGGCTCGCGGACCGCCGAGGCCGCGCCCGGGTCGTCGTCACGGCGGGGGCGTTCTCGTGCGCCGTCGTCGCGGCGACCGCCGAGGTGCCCTCGCACTGGACGTGGCTGCTCTTGCTGTCGAGCCTGGCGTGCGGCTGCTCGCTGCCACCTGCCGCCGCGGTCGGCCGCAGCGCCCTCGGCCGGCTCCTCGTCGGCGACGAACGCGAGGTCGCATTTGCCGCAGACGCCACCTTGGGCGAGCTCGTCTTCATCGCGGGCCCCGCCATCGTGGCGCTCCTCGTCTTTCTGCTCGGTCCCCGCGCCGGCCTCGACGGAGCCGCCGTCGCCGGACTGGTCGGCTCACTCCTTCTGGCTCGGGCTCCCGGTCACGGTGCCGTCTCCTCCGATGGTCGACAAGGGTCCGAGCAGCGCCTCATCGGCCTCGGCTGGCTGCTCGCGTGCGCGCTGACCTTTCTCATGGCGTGTGCCACCGTGGAGCTGGCCGCGGTGGCGTTTGCCAGCGGCAGCCGCGCCACTCCGGCCGGCAGCCTCTCGCTGCTCGCCTGGGGGGCGGGGTCGTTCGCCGGCGGCCTGCTGCTCGGGACGAGATCGCGCCAGCTCGACCTAGCGCTTCTTGCCGCCATCTCGGCCGCCTCGATGGCGCTGTTGTGGTTGGCGCGCTCCCCGGGCGTGCTTGCCGTGCTGCTCTTTTGCTCCGGAGCGACGCTGGCGCCGATGCTCGGGCGCCTCTACGGCAAAGTTGCGGCGCTCGCGCCCGGCGAGCGCTCAAGCGAGGTGTTCGGTTGGCTGTCGGGCGCGCTCTCCGCGGGGGGAGCACTCGGCACGGTGCTGGGCGGCGAGCTGGTCGCCCACCTGAGCGCTCGCACCGCCTTTCCGCTGGCTGCCATCCCAGCGGCCTGCGCGGCGGCCTGTGCTTTCGCCTCAGCTCACAAGGTGAGCGCCACGGCGGCCTCGGGGGAGGCGACCCGGAACGAGAAGCTCTCCTCGAGGTAGAGGCGAACCTCGTCGCCGTCGTGGCCGGCATAGCCGAGGGAGAAGTCCTCGCCGGAGTCGAAGAGGAAGTCTCCGCCGCGAAGGCTGAGCACCACCGCTCCCTCGACACCCGGCGCCCACACGAGCGGCCCGCCGAGGATGTGGCGGAGGTGCTCGAACAAGAGCACACCACCATGCTCGGCGGTCTCGACGACGCCGGTGTAGCTGGCAGGCCCGAGGGCCAGACCGTAGGGGCCGTCGACACCAGCTGACCGCAAGACCTCGACCGCCTTGGCGACGTGGCTGGGATAGGAGCCGAACGCGTCGCCGAGCGAGATCGCCTCGTGCTCGCTCACCTGGGTGATCCCCGCGATCGCCGCCGCGGCGTAGCCGTGGAAGACGGCCACGTTCTCGGCGACTGCGATCTGCTTTGCGGCGTCGTCGAGCGGGCTGAGGTCGAGGTCGTCGGCGCCCCGATCGGCGCGCTCGAGCTCCGCGAGCGGCACCACGAACTCGGCGCGCAGCTCGACGAGCGGCAGGACCTGACGTTGCGCTGCCCGCACACCGGGCACGGGCGCCTCGGCGAGGGCCTTCACCCGCGCGAGGTTGGTGGCGGAGTGAGTGAAACCATGTGGACCGGAGAAGTCCACGAGGCGCCGGGCCGCGAGCGAGGGCCGCAGCGCCGACCGGGCCTCTTCGTCGAGTTCGGCCCAGGCGGCGTCGCTGATCGGCGCGATGGAGCGCAGGAGGTGGTTCACAGCGTGCCGTCCCCGCTCGAGGGCCGCAGGCTGCCGATGCCGAGCGAGCCCTGGGAGTCCTCCGAGGTGCCAGAGCTCTCGCCCTCCACCGTGGACTCCTCGATCTCGAGGATCGGGCTCGAGGTGAACAGGTAGGTACGGAGCTGCTCGCTCAGCGCCGGATCGCGACGGCGGAGCCACTCGAGGGTCATCGCAGCGTGCTCTTTCTCCTCGTCCCGGTTGTGGGCGAGGAGTGCCGCCAGCTCGGGGTCGCTGGCCGCGGAGACTCGCTGGTCGTACCAGTCGATCGCCTCCAGCTCCTCCATGATCGAGACGATCGCCCGGTGGCGATCGATCACCTCGGGCCCAAGCACCTCGGCGGACTCGTGCAAGGTCGCGCTCGACTCGGCCATCGCTTCCTCCCTGCTCCCCGTCCGAAGACGGCTCGACCGGCTGCAGCTGTCGCTGGCACGCTAACGGTCACCCGCGACCTCCGGCGCCCCTCGCGACGCGGGCGGGCAGGGGTCGGTCAGAGGGGCAGCCCGCGAGCCGGGCCGCCTGCGGCGGGCCGCCAGCTGTTCGATCTGGGCCACGGCTTCGCGGGCGTCGCCCGAGACGGCGTGCACCCCTTCGAGGCGTCGAGCCGCGGGGCTCGCGGCGGCCAACCCGCCGAGGAGGACCGGCGGCGGCTCGGGGAGCTCAGCGAGGGCCTCGAGCACCGCGAGGACCTCCGAAAGACGCTCTTCGGAGGTCACGCCGAGCCCCACCGCGACAAGGCGCGGCGTTCGGCCAGCGGCCTCCGCGAAGACCGCGGCGGGGACGTCCGCGCCCAGCTCGACCACCTCGAAGCCGGCGAGGCGGATGACGTCGGCGGCGATGGCGATCGGGAGGGTGTGCAGCTCTCCGGAGGGGGCGCCGAAGACGACGGCGCCCCGGCTGCGCCCGGGCCGACGAAAGCGTGCGCCGAGGCGGGCGACAAGCCGGGCCGCGACGGCGACCGAGACGTGGCGCTCGGCCCCCACGAGCTCGCCTGCACCGAAGCGCTCGCCGATCGAGGCGAGGGCGACCGACAGCACGTCGAGGTAGCAGGCGACCGGGTCGTGGCCGGCTGCGAGCGCCCCGCCGAGCACTCGCCAGGCCGCCGTCTCGTCGCCGGCGACAAGGCAGCGCTCGAGACGCCCGGCCCAGTCGGCACCGGGCTCGCCAGCTGTGCCGGCCCGACCGCGGCCGACGAAGTCGGCGAGCGCCTCGGGGGTGACCGTCCACTGAGTGCCCGAGCGGGCCCCCGCCAGCTCGCCCTGTCGGACGTAGCGGTAGGCGGTCATGTAGTGGACGCCGAGCCTGGCCGCGACCTGCTTCAAGTTGAGCGGCGCGCCGGAGCCGCTCGGCCCGTGAAGGGAGGAGGCGGCCGCGGTCATCGGCCGACGGTATCCCGCCCGACACCCGCTCGCCCGGCCTCGATTAGCACCAAATGGGCGCGCTTTAGCGCTAGATGCGAACCCTTGCCCTCGGCGAACGACACGAGTGTAGTTAACAACATCTAGTGACCGATCGCCGCAGACCCCCTACATGTTGGGCCCCGGTGCGCGACGGTCCGAGCGCCCAATCCACGGAGGAGCTGCAGTGAGCACCGTTGCCATTGACGAACCGGCGCAGACCCAAGCCCCGGCGATGCGCGTGCGAAAGCGCGACGGGCGTCTCGAGCCGGTCGACGTCAACCGGATCGTGCGCGCCGTTTCGCGCAGCGCAGCGGGGCTCGTCGGCGTGGACCCGTTGCGGG
>JAODBN010000023.1 GCA_025463965.1 Acidimicrobiaceae bacterium | reverse complement strand
TGATCCCCGATCACCACGCCCTCGTCGAGGTGGACCCCCCGGCGTAGATCCGAGGCGCGCCCGACGATGGCGGCCCGAGCGAACGTGCCTTGACCGACAAAGCAGCTGTCGTGGATGACGCTGCGCTCGAGGTCGGCGCCGTCGGCGACGTAGACGTTCTGGCCAAGCACTGTGTAAGCACCGAGGCGGACCTCAGGACCGACTCGGCAGTTGGGACCGATGAGCGCCGGTCCGACGACCTCGGCGGTGGGGTCCACCTCGGCGCCTTCGCCCACGTAGACACCCGGGCGCACCGGGAAGCCGTCGAGGCCGAGGTCGATCTTGCCGTCGAGGATGTCCTCGTGCGCGCGCAGGTACGCCTCGAGCGTTCCCACGTCCTCCCAGTAGCGGTCGGTCGTGCATCCGTAGAGCGGCATTCCCGCTTCGAGCATGGCCGGAAAGACGTCGCCCGAGAAGTCCGAGGCACGCCCCGACGGAATGTGGTCGAGCACCTCTGGCTCGAGCACGTAGATGCCCGTGTTGATCGTGTCGGAGAAGACCTCGCCCCAGCTCGGCTTCTCGAGGAAGCGCTCGACTCGGCCCTTCTCGTCGGTGATCACGATGCCGAACTCGAGCGGGTTCTCCATCGGCTTCAGCGCGAGCGTGGCCACCGCGCCCTGCTGGTCGTGGTAGTCGACGAGGGCGCCGAGGTCCACGTCGGTGATGACGTCACCGGAGATGACGAGAAACCGCTCGTTGAGCTCGTCGCGCGCGTTCAGCACCGATCCTGCTGTGCCGAGCGGTGTTTCCTCGGTGGCGTACGAGATTCGCACCCCAAAGTCGCTGCCGTCGCCGAAGTACGTGCGGATGGTGTTGGCCATGAACGCGACCGTGAACACGATGTCGTCGAAGCCGTGCCGCTTCAAAAGCTCGATGATGTGCAACGCCATCGGCCGATTGCCGACCGGCAGCATGGGCTTTGGCTGGCTCATGGTGAGGGGCCGCAGGCGGGTCCCCTCGCCTCCGGCCATGATGACCGCCTTCACCCTGCTACCTCCCTTGCCTGCGGACCGGCGTCCGGCCCACTCTCGATCCTCGCGCCGATCCGCGCGCCTCGCCCTCAATTCGGAGGGAGGAGCCATGCGAGGCGCTGGAGCACGCTCGGGCTGCGATCACCCAGCACCGTCGCCTTCGGCCGCTGCCGGGACGCCACGAGCGGCCAGCGCCCTACGAGCCTGAGGGACGTAGGCGATTGCGGCCGCGAATGACAGGGCGAGCGCTGGCACCAGGCCAATGCTCGCTGCGATCTTCACGGCTCTTGCCAAAGTCCCGGGACCGTGCCCGGCGAGCAGCAGCGGGAAACACACCATGAGGCCGAAGGTTCCCGCCTTTCCGACGAACATCACGTCAATCCGCCGTGCACCCTTGGCGGCGAGCACCAGTGCGGCGCCGGCGACGAGCGCCTCACGTCCGAGCACCACGACGGTGAGCCAGATCGGCACCGCGCCCGAGACGACGATGACGACGATCGCCGTGGCGAGCATGAGGCGGTCGACCATGGGATCCAGCATCTTGCCCAGCGTGGTGACCTGGTGGAAGCGCCGGGCGACCCAGCCGTCGAGGAAGTCGGTCACCCCCGCCACGGCGAGGAGCGACGCGCCGAGGATCCGCTCGTGCTCGCCAAGGACCAGCACCGCGAAACCGACGAGGAGGCCGATCCGCAGCACCGAAAGCAGGTTCGGGACGGTCAGGATCCGTTCGAGACCCTGCTCCGCGGCCTGCTCTGAGCCTGCCAGGCTCGGATCGGGAAGTCCGGCGGCGGGACGCTCGACACGGCTCCCGGTGGCATCTCCTCCCGCCAGCTCATCGACCCCTGCCATGGGCGGATTGTACGGGGCAGCGCCCCGCCGGCCCGGAAAAGGGGCCGGGAGGAGTCTGTGAGCGGTCAGCGGCCTCGCAGGATGTTGCGCAGCACCAGGGCCGCCACCGTCACCACGGCGCCGATGGCGGTCGTCGCCCGGACGCGCTGGGCGCTCGTCCCGGCCCGGACGATTGCGCCCGACAGCAGTTCGGCGTCGGACTCGACCGGCGCGGGAACCAGCCGGTCGACCACCTCTCGAGCCTGAGTCGGGCTGGGCCGGCGGTGCAAGAAGGCCGCCTGGGTCACCTCGAACTGTGCGGCTCGGCGGAACTCCGACGCCAGGGCGTCGCCGTCCCGTCCGCGTTGCCAGTCCTGGGGGTAGGTGCCCCCCTGGAGCTGGGCGTCCCACCACTGCTGGAGGTAGCGCGCGAAGCGTGCCCGTCGGTCGGCCATGGTCCGAGCAGTCTATGGGAGCTGCGGCCGGGCCCGCGATCCGACCCGCGCGGACCGCTCGAGGAGGTCGGCCGTCCGCCAGATCGAGACCCCGGTAACGTCGCCGCGCGCCCGGCACGTCGCCGGAAACCGAAGCGAAGGAGGCCGCCGTGGCGGAACGGAACGAGCTGCTCGAGGCCATCGGGGGACGCCTGCTCGAACAGTTGGGCCAACAGGGCACGACGAGCGACACGATTCTCAAGCTTGCCGAGGCGTGGGCGTGGATCGCTGCGCCTGACCAGCCGCACGGCGGCTACCACGCGAGCTGAGCAGGCCTCTCGAGACCGTCTCCCGCCTCGAGCCGGTAGGGTCGATCCGTTCCGCGGTCCGCCCCAGCGGCGGCACCCGGCCGAGCGAGATCGGAGGAGACGGTGATGCGCAAGCGTTTGATCGGCAAGGTCGAGGTAGGAGCGGTCGGCCTCGGCGAGATGCCCATGTCGATCGAGGGACGGCCCGACGAGGCCCGCTCGATCGCCACCATCCACGCCGCCCTCGACGCGGGCATGACCCTCATCGACACCGCCGACGCGTACTCGATCGGCGGTGACGACACCGGCCACGGCGAGCGTCTCGTGGCCAAGGCCCTCGCCGCCTGGGGAGGGGATCGCGACAGCATCCTCGTCGCGACCAAAGGCGGCCACCTACGTCCCGGAGACGGCAGCTGGACGGTGAATGGTCACGCGGACTACCTGCGCCGTGCCGCGGACGCTTCCCTCGAGCGGCTGGGCGTGGAGGCGATCGGCCTGTACCAGTACCACCGCCCGGACCCGACCGTGCCCTACGAAGAGCCCATCGGGGCGCTGAAGGAGCTGCTCGAGGCCGGCAAGGTGCGAATGGTCGGCATCTCCAACGCGAACGTCGCCCAGATGGACCTCGCGGCGTCGATCCTCGGGTCCGGCAACCTCGTCAGCGTCCAGAACCAGTTCTCGCCGGCCTTCCGTTCGAGCGAGTCCGAGCTCGTCCATGCCGGGGAGATGGGGGTGGCCTTCCTCCCCTGGAGCCCCTTCGGTGGGATCGGAAACGCCGAGGCGCTTCGAAAGGAGCACCCCGCGTTCGTCACCGTCTCCGAGGAGCACGGGGTCTCGGCCCACCAGGTGGTGCTGGCGTGGATGCTCGCCAAGGGCGACCACGTCATTCCGATCCCAGGTGCGAGTCGGCCCGCATCCGCACAGGACAGTGCGAAAGCAGTCGAGCTGGACCTCACTGCCGAGGAGCTGGCGCTGCTGGACGCGGACCAGGGCTGAGCCTCGCGTCGGGCGGGAGGATCGAACCGTGCGACTCCCCGTGATGCCACCGGTGGCGCCGATGCTCGCGTCGCCCGTGCACGATCTGCCCCTCGGCGAGGGTCTCCTCTACGAGCCGAAATGGGACGGCTTTCGCACGATCGTCTTCCGAGACGGTGACGAGGTGGTGCTCACCAGCCGCAACGAGCGTCCCCTCACCCGTTACTTCCCCGAGCTGATCGAGCCGCTGCGCTCCACGCTCCCCGATCGCGTGGTGCTGGACGGCGAGATCGTCATCGTCGGGCCGCAAGGTCTCGAGTTCGAGGCGCTCCTCGAGCGGATCCATCCCGCCGCGTCGCGCGTCGAGCAGCTCTCGCGCAGCCACCCCGCCTCGCTGGTCGCGTTCGACCTCTTGGCGCTCGACGAGGACGACGTCATGAGCGAACCGTTCTCGGCCCGCCGGGCACGCCTCGAGAAGGTCCTCGAGCACACGAGCGGCGCGATCCGCTTGACCCCAGCGACCGAGGATCCCGAGCTCGCGCGGGAGTGGTTCACCCGCTTTGAGGGTGGAGGACTGGACGGGGTGCTCGCCAAACGACCCGAGCTCCCCTACCGCCCTGGCGAGCGGGTGATGGCCAAGCTCAAGCACGAGCGAACAGCCGACTGCGTCGTCGGCGGGCTGCGCCGACAAGGTGACGGCCCGGCGGTCGCTTCGCTGCTGCTCGGCCTCTACGACGACGCGGGCACCCTGCACCACGTCGGGGTGGCTGCCTCCTTCACTCGGGCGCGCCGTCTGGAGCTCGCCGACGAGCTGGAGGGCCTCGTCGTGGGACCCGGCGAGGAGCACCCCTGGATCGGGCCGGCGGGCTCAGCGGAAGGGCGCCGGCCGGGCGGCCAGACCCGGTGGAACGCGGGCCGCGATCTCAGCTTCGTCCCGTTGCGGCCCGAAAAGGTCTGCGAGGTCGCCTACGACCATCTCCAAGGGGACCGCTTCCGCCACGCCACCACCTTTCGCCGCTTTCGCGACGACCGCGACCCGCCGTCCTGCACCTATGCGCAGCTCGAAGAGGTGCGTCCGGCCGAGCTCGACTTGCTGTTCAACCCTCCGCCGTCCAGCTGAGGAGTCGCTCGAGCAGCCAGGTGTTGATCACCTGCTCGGGCCGTACCCCCGCGACCGCCGCCCGCACGCACCCGAGCATCTGCCACTCGAGCTGACCCGGGGCGTGTGCGTCGGTGTCGATGCTGAACTGGCAGCCTTGTGCGAGAGCGAGCGCGAGCAGCTCGTCGGGCGGGTCTTGGCGCTCGGGTCGGCAGTTGATCTCGACGGCAGTCCCGGACTCGGCGCACGCCGAGAACACGGCGTGAGCATCGAACTGTGAAGGCGGTCTGCCCTTGCCGCTGATCAAGCGCCCGGTGCAATGACCGAGCACGTCGACGTGCGGGTTCCGCACGGCGGCCACCATCCGGCGCGTCATGGCTGGCGCCTCGGCCCGCAGCTTTGAGTGCACGCTCGCTACAACGAGGTCCAGCGCGCCGAGCAGCTCGTCTTCTTGGTCCAAGGAGCCGTCCTCCAAGATGTCCACCTCGATGCCGCACAGCAAGCGGAAGGGCGAGAGCCGCTCGTTCACCTCGGCGACGACCTCGAGCTGTTGGCGCAGTCGATCCGGGCTAAGGCCATGGGCGATGGTCAGTCGGGGACTGTGGTCGGTGAGAACGGCGTACTCGTGCCCGAGCTCGGCTGCGGCGCGCGCCATCTCCTCGATCGGACTCCCCCCGTCCGACCAGTCAGAGTGCAGATGGCAGTCGCCACGAAGCGCCGCTAGAAGCTCGCCCGCCGCTCCGGTCGGCGTGGCCGGGCGCTCGTCTTCTAGGGCCACGAGGTAGGCGGGCACCACGCCCTCGAGCGCCTCGTGGACCACTCGGGCGGTCACCTCGCCCACCCCCTCGAGGTCCTGCAGCCGGCCCGTAGCGTCGCGCCGGGAGAGCTCGCCCGGCTCGGTAGCCGCCACCGTTGCTGCGGCGCGGCGGAAGGCGCGCACCCGATAGGTCGGCGCCGCGGCCGTCTCCAACAGATAGGCGATGCGAGAGAGCGCCTCGGTGGGCTCCATCTCGGTGAAACTACTGGAGAGACGTGACGGCACGAGACGAGGGAAGGAGCACCATGGGAACGCGCACTCCTCCGGCGACGATCGAGGTCGCCGGGCGACAGGTAAGCATCTCGAACCCGGACAAGGTCTTCTTCTCCGCCCGGGGCGAGACCAAGCTCGACCTCGCCAACTACTACTGCGCCGTCGGCGAGGGGGCCCTCCGAGGGGTCTTCGAGCGTCCGACGGTGCTCAAGCGCTACCCCGACGGCGCCGAAGGCAGCTTTTTCTTCCAAAAGCGCGTCCCCGCGTCGCGCCCCGATTGGCTCGAGACAGTCGTCGTGTCCTTTCCGAGCGGCGAGCACGCCGAGGAGCTCTGCCCCGTCGACGTCGCCCACCTGATCTGGGCCGTGAACCTCGGCTGTCTGGACCTCAACCCGTGGCCGGTCCGGCGAGGGGACGTCGATCATCCCGACGAGCTGCGGGTCGACCTCGACCCCCAGCCCGGAGTCTCCTTCGACGCGGTACGGGTCACTGCCCTCGCCGCGCGCGAGGTGCTCGAGGAGAACGGGCTGACGGGCCTCCCGAAGACCTCGGGCTCGCGCGGGCTGCACATCGTGGTGCCGATCGAGCCCCGGTGGGGCTTTGGCGAGGTGCGCCGGTCAGCGTTGGCGCTCGCTCGCGAGCTCGAGGCGCGCCTGCCGGGTGTGGCCACCTCGGCGTGGTGGAAGCAGGACCGAGGCGAGCGGGTGTTCGTCGACTACAACCAGAACGCTCGCGATCGAACGGTCGCCTCCGCCTACTCGGTTCGCGCCAACCCCGAAGGGCGCGTCTCTGCACCGTTGACTTGGGACGAGGTTCCCGATGTCGATCCCGCCGACCTCACGATCGAGACGGTGCCCGATCGCTACCGGCGTCTTGGCGATCTCGGGATCGCCCCCGAAGGCGCGGGTGGCGACCTCTCCGGTCTGCTCGAGCTGTCGGACCGCCAAGCGGCGGCGGGCCTCGGCGAAGCGCCGCTTCCCCCCTTCTACGCCAAGGCTCCGGGAGAGCCGCTGCGCTCACCGGGTCGAGGGAGTGGACGGGCTCCTCGCAAGGTTCAACCTCCGCCCGAGGTTTAGTCGGCCAGCCATCCGGCAATCCGCCGGGCGTGCCACCACGTGGACGCGAGCCTGCGGCATCGGCCCGAGCCCGGGCCGACAAGCCACGGCCTCTCCGCCTCCCGGACCCGCTGTGGCGGGTGATCGAGGGCCTCGTGTTCGCCGGCGTCGCCTTCGGCATCTGGATGCTCACCCTGTCCACCATCGACAACCAGGACATCGTGGTGGCAGCCCCGTGTGCGCTCGCCTGCGGCGCGCTCGCGGCGGGCGGTCGGTGGGCGATCGGGGGATCGTGGCCGCTCGACCCGGGCTTCTTGCGGCCCTTATGGCGGCTGCCGTTCGTGGTCGCGAGCGACACTGTGCAGGTGCTCGTGTCGCCGTTGCGGGCCCGCAACCGGGAGGGCGAGTTCAGCACCTTCCGGGTGGACGCCGCGGGCTTGGCGCCGCGCTCTGCGGCACGGCGTGCCGCGACCGTGCTCGCGATCTCGTTTCCGCCGGGCAGCTACGTCCTGGACATCGACGCAAGCGACGGGACCGTTCTTCTCCACCGGCTCGCCCGCCGTGGGCCGCGCCTCGAGGACCACGTCGCATCATGACGGGAGAGCAAGTGTGCCTCTTGGTCCTGCTGGTGGGGGGCCTGGCCCCGGCCCTCGCGCTCGCGTGCCGGGGGGAGCCGATCGCCCGGCTCGTCGGCGTCGAGCTCGTGACCTCCGTGCTCGTGTTCGCGTTTCTCATCTTGAGCCAGCTCGGCAACGCCTACGAGCTCGTCGTCCCGCTCGTCCTCGTGCCCCTCGCCTTTGCCGGGACCCTGGTGTTCACCCGCCTGCTCCGCGAAGGTCCCGTCGATGAGGGCTGACCTCGCCCTTGCGCTTGTCGCCCTGGCGGTCGCCGTCACCGTGGCCTCCTGCCTCGGCGCCTGCACCACCGGTGCCAGGCTGTACGACCGGATCCACTTCCTGTCGCCGCTCACGAGCGTTGCCGGTCCCGTCCTCGGGATCGGCCTTGCCGTGCAGAACGGTCTGTCGCTCACCACCTTGCAGATTGTTTTCATCGTGGTCGTGCTCGCCTTCTGTGGTCCGGTCATCGCCGCGGCCACCGGGAGGCTTCGGGCCCAGAACGAGGGCCGGGTGGCATCAGACCCCCGCCGATGACGGCGATCGTCGCGGTCTGTCTGACCCTCGTCGGGCTGGTCGGTGCGGCGGTCACCCTCAGCTCTGACCCCTCGCGCCAGGCCGTCACCCTCTCGGCCTACGGGCTCACGCTCGCCCTCTTGTTCTTCGCCCTTCAGGCGCCCGACGTCGCGCTCAGCCAGATCGGCGTGGGCACCGCGATCGTGCCGCTGATCGTCATGCTCGCCGTGCGCAAGATCCAGACTGGGAGCCACCAGAAGTGAGCCGGCAGGCCCGCACGACGCTCTTCCTCGTGGCTGGCGCCTGCCTCGGGATCCTGCTCGTCCTCGCGGCAATCGACCTTCCAGGCTTCGGCGGCCGCCGCCACCCGTACCGCGACCAGTCCATCCCCGCCGCAGTGGCGCACCAGACCGCCAACGTGGTGACGAGCATCAACTTCGACCTACGCGGCCTCGACACCCTCGGTGAGGAGACGATCCTGCTCGCGAGCGTCCTCGCAGTGGCCGTCCTGCTGCGCCCGACCAAGGACGAGACGGAGCGCCGGCCGCTCGGCCACGTGCGCACACTCGACGCCACGCGCTTTGTCGGCTACGTCCTCTTGCCGGTCACCGCCATCATCGGACTCGACGTCATGGCGCACGGCGCTCTCACCCCGGGGGGCGGGTTCCAAGGGGGCGTGGTGTTCGGGACGGGGCTGCATCTGCTGTACGTGTCGGCCAGCTACGACGCGCTCGAGCGCCTTCGGCCGCTCTCCCTATTCGAGTGGGGCGAGGCGCTCGGAGCCGGCGCCTTTGCCTGCCTCGGGATCTCCGCGGCGCTCGCAGGCGGCTCGTTTCTCGTCAACCTGCTGCCGCTCGGTCACCTGGGTGATCTGTTCTCGGCCGGCACGGTCCCCATCTTGAGCGGCGCGGTCGGCATCGAAGTCGCCTCGGGAGTTGCCGTGCTGCTCTCGAAGTTCCTCGCACAAGCCATCCAGGTGCGCCCGGAGGGACAGGCCGAGCCCGAGGAAGAAGGCCGATGAAGGACTACGCCTACTTCGTCGCCTTCTGGCTGTTCCTGGCGG
>JAODBN010000200.1 GCA_025463965.1 Acidimicrobiaceae bacterium | reverse complement strand
GGTCGGCATCGCTGTAGGGACTTATTTCGCTTATTTCGCTTATTTCGCTTTTTTCGCAGTGCACGTCAGGGACCACCTCGGGATGGCTTTTTTCTCTTTGTCCTTATAAAGCCCTTTTTTCGCTTATTTCGCACTCTGTTGCCCGGAGCACTTGCACCGGTCTGCCACCCGTCTGCACCGTCTCCGGTGTCACGAGGCCCTTGCCGAGAAGTACCTCCCTGGCCGCTTCGAGCTGACGCTTTGAGGCGTGCCCGGCGAACACGGCGTGCTGCTCTTTGCCATCGAGGCCGGCCTTTCCAGCCTTGCGAATAGCAGTGAGGAGGGTGTCGGCGATGGGGTCGCCGATCGACTCCCCGAAGATGTGGGCGGCGCTGTCACGGCAGTAGTTCCACATAGCCCAGGCTGCTCTTATGTGCTCCACGTCGATAAGGCGGGAGCCGTCGAGGAGGGCGTAGGTGAGGCTAAGACGGAGTACCTGGGCGGCGTCACGGGCGATGATCGCGGCGAGCAGTCCGCCGGGCTCGTCCTCGGCCATCTGGTGATAGAGCTCGGACCACAAACCCTCGGCTTGAGGGGTGCGCCGGATGACCGAGCGGCCCTGCGCCTGCGTTGCGAATAAAGCGAATTTGCGAATAAAGGGTGCGAGGTCCGCGTCATCGAGGTTTCCACCGCTCGGGAGCACCTTCGAGCGCCTGACGCACACGAACAGGAAGCGGTTGGCGAAGCCTCCCGCCACCTCCGAATCCGTCAGTTTCGAGCGCAGCTCGTCGGCCGAGATATGACCGATCACCGCGACGTGACTGTCCTCGGCGATCGTCGTGCCGGCCCGTGAGCGCACGGCCAGCCGGCCACCGTCCCACGCCTGGCGGATGATCGAGGAAAGGGTCGATCCGTCCCGCTTCGCCACGTTGAGGATGCGGGCGAACTCGGGCTCGACCACGAGCAGCCTCGGGTCGATGACCACATTGTCACTCCCCCGGATGGTGTCGACCAGGGCCTCACCGGAGCCGAATCCGTTCACTCGGCGGTCCCGGTAGAACGTCGGGTCAACGCCTTGCATCACTCTGCCGATGTTCTGGCCGGCGGTCCCCTTGCGTCCCTTGCTCGTGTCCCCCACCAACACGACGTTGAGCCGGGCCGAATGGTGCGCCGAGTCGGCTAGGGCGTGAGCCTCCGGGCCGCAAACCGCACCGAACTCAGCGAGGAGCGAGGCGAGCAAGCCAGCGGGGTCCGCTTCCGTATGCGGGAGGATGGTGTCGACGATCTCGCCCGCGATGCCGTGGAGTGCCGCCGGATTGAGCACCGGCCAGCTACCCGCCGTCACTGTGACACCAGCTCTCGGAATGCGCTGATCGTCGGGGCGCCCAGCATCGAGGCCAGCTTCTCGGCGTCTCGTGCTTCGCGTTCCCGTGCGCAGTGGGCCAGATGGTCGAGGACTTCGCTGGTGAGAATGCCGGCGTAGTAGATCGTGCGCAGGTCCAGCGACGCGTGTTCGGGGATGGCGTCGAGGTCGACCACGATCAGATTCGGATTCCGCGTCATGCGATCACCGCCCGGCATCGGCTGGCTAGATCCCGGCTCGACTCGATCAGTGCAAACCGGAAGTCACCCGGCAGGGGGCCGTCGACCGCCGCGGCATCATCGAGCGCTCGGGCAAGCGCATGTGCTCGGGCTGCTGCATCGAGGAGGGCTTCACGCTCAACTCGCCGGGCCTCGGGCTCCCTGACGGCGAACAAGTACCGAGCACCGCCAGCCTTCGAGGGTTCGTTCACGGCGCCACCTCCGGGCAGCTTGCGTGCCGCAACCGGCGCATGTCTGGTGCGTTCTTAGCGATGTGATCGCCTATGGCGATCGGTCCCGAGCAGCGTGGACAGGTGCCCTCATACTTGGCGAGCAGCGGCCTGACCGCCGGGCGTGCTTCACGAGGACGAGCGCCGCGCTTGGACTCCAGCGCTACTCGCGACCAGTTCATGCCGCTCATCGCGCGGCCCTGCGGGGGGCTACCATCTCGTCTGAGTCCTTTGGCGGGGATTCGGGGGAAGCGGCCCTGACCGGGCCGTTTTCTGCTGTCTCGGGTTCAAGCCCGGCCTTGGGCGACTAGGCGGAGGGCAGCTCGTCGTCCATCGGTTACAGGGATCAGCACCGGAGGCTCGGCCTGCCGGTGAGCGCCAGCCATGAGGGCTGCCGCCGTTCGGACGGCGAGTAGGTCGTCCGAGGCGTCGATGACCAGATCACCCACGAGCAGAGCGACGCGGACTGTGTTGTCCTGGGGCACGTTTGCCACCTCCTATCTCCTAAGGGGAATCACCCCGGGCGAAAGATGTACGCGGGCCGGTGTTTTTTTCAGCGCTGCGCCAGCCGCTCGGCTGCACGGCGCAGGGTGCGGGAGATGGTGCTGGGGTCCTTGCCGAGCCTCTCGGCAACCTGGCGCTGCGACAGGCCCATCTCTGCGAGCACGAACGCCTTCGCCTGGTCCCTGGTGAGACCGCCGTGGTCGATCAGCTCATGGAGCCGGTCGGAGGTCCTTGTTGCGACCCGCTCCTGCCACTCCTCGCCCTTGAGCTCGTCGTCGTCGTAGAGAGCCGAGAGCAGCTCGAGGCCGCCCCCGGATGCGAGGAGGATGGCGAGATCGCCAGTCGGGTCCGGGGCAACCTGGGACCGAGTGAAGTCGCTCATCGGGTGCCACGCCTTCACGGCTACCGACGCGCGCTGAACGTCGTCCGGGTTCGCGACGTTGCCGTCGACAAGGTAGAGACCTTGCTTGTCGGTCACTACCTCGGTCTCGGAATAGGAGGAGCCGACAATGGCGCTCGGCAGGTGGGGGCGCTTCGCTCCGTATGCCTCCATGCTCAGAGCGTCGGCGATCGTCTCCGCCGAGCTGCCAGACGGCTCCACCGGCTGAGACCCCACCCTGCGATCGGCCATGTCCTGCACGCGCCAGAAGTTGGCGACCCCCGGCTTCAGTCCGTTCGTGTACTCCACGACGGCGAGCGCTGCGATCGTTCGTACCGTGTCCTCGGCGAGATGGCGGTCGTTGCCCCACTGTGAGAACAGCTCGGTCACCGCCGCCTCTAGGCGGTCGTACACCTCTTGCACGCCCGTTCGCCGCGCGTACTGGAGGTAGTCGTCATCCTCCAGCGCCCATCGGCCCTGACCGCGCCGGTCCACCACGACGGCCGTGCAAGGGAACCCGTTGTTGTCGAGGATTACCGACAAGGCCACGAACAAGAACGGCCGGGGGTCCGGCGCTGAGACGTCCACGATGGGGACGCCAGCCCGAACGAGACGCCACACCGCTGCGAGAGGAATCTGCTCGAAAACGACCTCGGCACTGGCGGCGATGCTGACGTCGACCACGACGTCTAGCCCCCTCTCGACCCGCCACTCGCCGACATCGGCGATGCTCATGGTTCCCGTTCTTTCTGGTGTGCTCATGAGCTGCTTAGTGAGGCCGTCGATCGCTACTTCAGCGTCCGGGCTATGAAGGGCGCCGCGCACCTCAGGCCGCCGAGAGGCCGAGTGCTTTGAGCACGGCCGCCGTGGGGACCCTGTACAACTTCCCCACCCGGATTACCTCCACCGGGAAGGTGCCCTTTTTCGCTAGCTCGTAGGAGAGCGAGCGGCCGATGCCGAATGCCTCCCCAGCCAGGGGCAGCGGGATCGTGAGACCCGCGTCCTCCAGCCTTCGTCTCAGTGCTTGGCTCGTCAACATCGTCCTCAGGACCTCCGTGCGTAGAGTTGGGGCGCCGTGTTGCGTAAGACTCAAGAATACTTCTTTGGTGTTGCTTTGTCCCGCATGGTCGTGCAAGACTTCTACGCATGCTGCTGAGCGAGGCACTAATGGCACATCTGCGCGAGGAGCGGACCTCCCGAGGTTGGGACCAGGCGCACGTTGCGGAGCTAATGAGCGAGCTGGGCTTCGGCTGGTCGCGTGTCACCGTGAGCGATGCAGAAACGGCGCGCCGACGCATCGGCATAGACGAGCTACTCGGTCTTGTAGCCATCTTTCATGTGCCGCTTCTGCAGCTGATCTGGCCAAGAATAGATGAGCATCTTGCTATTACACCGATGTTTGTTCTTGAGGGCGGTGAGCTACACGAGCTGGTAATGCAAGGACATATTCCGAGCGCAGCCGAAGAAAGGGAGCTTTTGGAGCGCATAGCTAACCTCGAGGCGGAGGTAATGATGCGGTCAGAAGCGCTCCGCCGCGCTGAGATCACTGCTACTGCTGAGATGTCCAGGCTTTTCGAGCTGGAGCGCGCACAGGAAGCACTAAAGGGACAACTTCGTATACCGCGAAGCAACCAAGCTAGGAAGGACAACGACGATGGCCGGTCGTAAGCGGGGCACGGTAAGGGTCCGGGGCAAGTCAATCTCGGTCGTTTTGGACCTCGGCGAGCACCCTTGGCGTAAGTGCCCTACGCCACGTTGTGACGGTTCTAAGTTTGTCGACTCAACGACCGAACTAGCCTGCGAGCAATGCGGGGCGCAGCTTGACAAGCCGGTCCTCCAGCGTCGTCGCTCATGGCACTCCGGGTATAAGACGAAGGGTGAGGCAAACACGGCGCTCGTCGCGATGCTGGGCCAGCTCGACCAGGGCACCTTCGCCGCTCCCTCCTCCACCTCCGTCCGTGACTTCGTGGAGAGCACGTGGCTGCCTGGGCTCGACGCGAGCGACCTCCGGGCGAGCACGGTCGACATGTACCGCCGAAGCGTGAAGCGCTACGTACTCCCCCACCTGGGCTCGATGCGCCTGCGCGACGTCACCCCGGCGCGGCTGAGAATGTGGATCGACGGACTCAAGATCGCGGGCCTCGGCGACCGCACCGTCGAGGTCGCTGCCGTCACGTGTCACAAGCTCTTGAAGGCGGCGATGGATCTGGAGATGCTCCCGCGTAACCCTGCTGACAACCGGGCGGTGCGTGAGGCAATCCCCCGAGGCAAGGCGAAGGTGCCGACCGTCTGGACCGCTGAGCAGACGCGCGCCTTCCTGGCGGCGCAGCGAGAGGACCGACTGTTCGCCCTCTGGCGGCTGGCAGCCATGACGGGGCTACGTCGCGGCGAGCTGGCCGGCCTCCGGTGGGAGAACGTGAAGATTGAGGAAGCGGCCCTGCGGATCGCCGCTACCCGCGTCGTCGTCGGTTACAAGGTGCTGGACTCTGAGCCAAAGACGGAGAAGGGGAAGCGCCCCGTTGGACTCGACGCGGCCACGGTTACCGCCCTGCGCCAGCACCGGGCACGGCAGGCCGAGGAACGGCTACGGGCCGGCGAGGCGTGGCAGGACTCGGGCCTCGTGTTCGTGGACGAGCTGGGGGTGCCCTACCACCCGGACCGGCTTACCCGAATGCTGGCGGCAAAGGCGAAGGCGGCCGGACTGCCAACCGTGAAGCTCCACGCCCTGCGCCACGGCCACGCGACCCACGCTCTCGAGGCAGGCGTCCCGATGAAGGTGGTGCAGGAGCGCCTGGGGCACGCGTCGATCGCGATCACCAGCGACATCTACTCCCACGTCAGCGCTGCGGCTGACCAGGCTGCGGCCGCTCAGGTTGCCGCGGCGGTCGACGGCTAGAGCCTCACGAAATGGGTGCCCCGTTGGCGTCCAATCGCGAAGCCGTCTGGAGTTCCGCGACGACTGTCGGGCGGTCGGCGTACAGGTCCTCCAACAGCCACACCACATAATCGTGCGCTTTGGCGAATTCCTCCTCCGCTACCGGGCGCCAGTCTTCGTGAACCACGTCATTTCCGATCCGACGAACGTCCTCGTGCACCTGGCGCTTCCGAGCCGCGGTGATCACGTGGTCACCGGCCGCGGCGTCGATCTTGTTATAGAGATTCCCCGCCGTGTAGCCATTCGCCTTGAGGGTCTTTTCGAGCGTCGAGCGGAGCAGTGCCGTCGCCGCCCTGAACGCTCCAATACCTGCCACCTCCTCGGCCTCGCGAAGTTCGGCTAGCAGGTCGGCAGGAACATCAACGGGGACAACGGCGATGTTCGGCATCTGAGGGTGAACAGACATCAGCTGAGGCGGATTACCGAGATGATCGGCAAAGAGAACCGCCAGAGCACCGTGCCCGCATCCGTTGCAGCGAATCAAAGCGAAGTCGAGTGAATCGCCGAAGTCGAGTTCCTTCTGGATCGTGCAGTATCCGCCCCCGACCTGCGTGGTCGAAAAGCGTGTGACGGTACCGCCACAGTTACGACACTGAGCGACCACCCCGCCGTTTTCGAACCTTGGTAGCGAGTCTGTGGGCATCGGAGCGCCGCCTCTGTCCCCTCGGTAGCAGTTCGGTAGCACCGCCGCCGCTTCGGCAACGTGCTGCCGGGCGGCCTAGGCCGTTTACCTGCGGTTCAGTGGTCGGGCTGCCGGGATTTGAACCCGGGACCTCTTGACCCCCAGTCAAGCGCGCTAACCAAGCTGCGCCACAGCCCGTTGCGGTCCCGGAGGGCCGCAGCCTGGTGAGCCTACCTTGTTCAACAGCACCGATCCCTGGGGGCACCCGTCGGCGGACTCGCCGAGATTCGCGGGGCCGCCAGGTACGATCTCGGACGATAGATCCGTGGCCAAAGGGAGCCCGACGTGCCGCTCTATGAGTACCGCTGCGACTCCTGCGACGAGCGCTTCGAGCTCCGTCGTCCCGCAGCCGAATCCGGTGCCACCGCCGCCTGCCCGCAGGGACACGACGGCGCCCGGCGGATGATCTCGGTGTTCGCCACCGTCGGCGCGTCGACCGCGAGCGCCGCGTCGGCGGGAACTGCGCCAACGCAGGGCGGCTGCGGTGCGGGCTGCGCCTGCGCAGCTGCTCGCTGACCCAAGGGCACCGCTCCCCCGGGCTCGCCGGACGACCGCCAGCTACCGGATGCGCGAGGTGCTCAGCCGTGCCAGCCGTGACCGGTGAGCCAGAAGATGAACCAGACCAATCGGTAGACCAGGTAGCCGGCGGTCCCGAGGAGTAGCACCTTGAAGTGCCAGGGCGCGGGAGGCGCGCCTTCGTCTTCGTCAGCAGCGCCGGTTGCAGCCGGCTCGGGCGCGCGGTCCCTCGAAACGTTCTCGGCGCGCGTTCGAGTGGAGCGTCGCTGAGAACCGGGCTGGATGTCCCCGCTCACGCTCACCCCTTCCCCCGCAGACGCACCCTGAGCTTCAGCGGGCTCGGTCCCAGGTCGAAGCGCTGCCGGAGCTGCTTCTCGATGTACCGCAGGTAGTGGGCCTGGAGCCGCCTGCTGGCGAAAAGCGTGATCGTGGGCGGGTCAACCGCGCCCTGCACCGCGTACAGGATGCGCGAGCCCGGTGCGGGGTGCTGGGCCTGGATCGACGCCATCGCCTCGTTGAGCTTCCCTGTCGGGATCCGCCGGTGGTAGGCGTCGACGGCGAGGCGGATCGCCGGAAGGATCCGCTGCAGGCCAGCGCCGGTCTTGGCGGAGATGCGCATCACGGGGGCGTAGTCCAAGAAGCCGAGGCGGTCCTCGACCTCCCGACCGAGATTGAGGCGGGCCTCAGTGTCGAGGAGGTCCCACTTGTTGAGCAAGATCACCACCGGGCTTCCGGCTGCATCCACCCGCTCGGCGAGACGCTGCTCTTGGTGGGTGGCGCCCTCGGTGGCGTCCACGATCAGCAACGCCACGTCCGCCCGGTCGATGGCGGCGAGCGAGCGCACGAGCGAGTAGTACTCGCTCCCCTCTTGGATCTTCGACTTGCGCCGTAGCCCGGCGGTGTCGATGAAGCGGAGCATCCCCTCGGGGGTCTCGACGAGAGTGTCGATGGCGTCGCGCGTCGTTCCGGCTACGTCGTGGACGACGCTGCGGTCCTCGCCGACCATCCGGTTGAACAGGGTCGACTTGCCGACGTTCGGGCGCCCGACGATGGCGACCGACGCGACCTCGCCTCCCGCTCCGAGCAGCTGTTGAATCGGGGGAAGCCCGTCGCCCTCTTCGGCCTCGCTCTCCAGGTCGCCTTCTAGGGCCTCTCGCTCGTGGACATACTCGCCCCCGGCCGCGGAGAGCTCCTCGGGCGGGAAGCGCTCGACGATCATGTCGAGGAGGTCGCCGATGCCACGCCCGTGCAGCGCCGAGATGAGGATCGGCTCGCCGAAGCCCAGGCGGGCGAGCTCCCAGGCGTCAGACTCGTGCTTTGCGGAGTCGACCTTGTTCGCGATGAGCATGACCCGCTCCCCGCTTCGGCGAAGCAGCTGGGCCACCACCTCGTCCTCTGCGGTGATCCCGGTCGTGGCGTCCACCACGAAGAGCACCACGTCCGCGCCGACGACCGCTCGCAGCGCCTGATCGGTCACCTTCTTGTCGAGCGCGTCTCCCCGCTCGACGACACCCCCGGTGTCGACCACCGTGAAGTCGCGTCCGCGCCAGTCGGCCTTCAGCTCGAGACGGTCACGGGTGACGCCCGGCTTCTCTTCGACGATCGCCGCGCGACGACCGAAGATGCGATTCACCAGGGTCGACTTCCCCACGTTGGGGCGACCGGCCACCGCGACCACCGGTATGCGCACTTTCGAGGTCGTGCTCATGCGCCCACCCTCTCTCCCACACTGTCGGCCGCGGAAGCTTCGCTCAGCGTCAGCCCCAGCGGTCGGCGCCGTCGTGCCCGGCCGACCGTCAGCGCGCGCCGGAGCGCCGCGCCGTCGGTCTCCACCACCTCGACCGGGCGGGGAAGGTCCTCCGGGCGTCCCCCGTCCACGAAGCGGCCCTCCGACAAGCAGACGTCGGGCAGCAGGTAGCGGCGATCCGGAGGGAGCTCGGACACGGTGCGCTCGAGGTCCTCTCCCGTCATCAACCCCGCGACGCCGATGTTGCCGCCGAAGAACCGGTTTTCGACCGCCACGAGCTCCACTTCGGTGAAGCCCTCGGAGGCGAGCAGCGGCCGAAGCACCTGCGCGCCGTACTCACCCGTGAGGATGGTCGCCCGCCCCGCGCCGGGCGCCTTGGGGGTGGAAGGAGCGCCCCGCTCGGCCCGGTACCCGGAGGCGGGAGCCCCGTCGACGGACTTGAAGAAGCCGCCGTGGGTCGTCGTCGCGCCGCCGGGGAGCCGGGTGAGCGCCCGGCCCCGGAAGGCCGCCTCGAAGGACCGGGCCATCCCGATCCCGTTCTCGTGCTGCGAAAATCCCTCGTAGACAGCGGCCTCAGGAAACGGCAGGCCCGCTAGCAGGTAGTACTCGTCGGCAGCCTGCACCATGCGGTGGCCGAGCGCGGAAAGAAAGCGCGGCTGCCACTCCGCCACCGTGGCGCACACGGCCTCGGCCTCGGCCCGGGTATGGGCACGCATCGTGCCTTCCTTGGAGAACCGGCTCACCCCGAGCGGGACGGCGGCTACCGAGGCGAGGCCGGGAAAGTCCTCCAGCACGCCGGCCAGGGTCTCCTCGAAGGCGACGCCGTCGTTGAGCCCCGGGCACACGACCACCTGGCCGTGCACCTCGATCCCATGCTCGAGCAGCTGGCGCAGCCAGCGCAGGCTCGTGGCGCCGCGGCGGTTGCGAAGCATGCGGCTCCGCAGCACAGGATCGGTGGCATGGATAGACACGTTGAGCGGCGAGAGACGCTCGCTCACCACGCGCTCGAGGTCGAGCTCGGTAAAGCGGGTCAGCGTGGTGAAGTTGCCGTAGAGGAAGGAGAGCCGATAGTCGTCGTCCTTCACGTAGAGGCTCTTCCGCATCCCCTTCGGCAGCTGGTAGATGAAACAGAACTCGCAGTGGTTGTCGCAGGTGCGGACCCGGTCGAAGACCGGTGAGGACACCTCGACGCCGAGCGGCTCTCCGGCGGCCTTTTCGACCACGATCGTCGTGACGAGTCCGCCACGGTCCACCTCGAGCTCGACCACCGCCTCGTCGGCGAGGAAGCGGTACTCGATCACGTCACGGGGGGCGCGGCCGTTCATGGAACGGATCTCGTCTCCGACCACGAGCCCGGCCGCCTCACCCGCGGAGGAGGTCGCGACCCCGACCACCTGCGGGAACGGCATGGACAGAGCCTACCCCGCTGCCCGGGTAGCCTGGTCCCGATGAAGGTCGACAAGGTGCTGCTCGCCGAGCCCCGCGGCTTTTGCGCAGGGGTCGAGATGGCGATCAAGGCGCTCGCCTGGATGGTGCGGATCTTCGAGCCGCCCGTCTACTGCTACCACGAGATCGTGCACAACGCCCTGGTCGTCGAGGAGTTCCGGCGCCAGGGAGTGATCTTCGTCGACGACGTCGACCAGGTCCCTGCCGGGGCGCCCCTCATGCTCTCGGCCCACGGATCGGCTCCCGAGGTCGAGCAGGCGGCCTCTTCGGGCGGTCGTGCGGTCGTCAACGCCGTTTGCCCGCTCGTCACCAAGGTCCATCACGAGCTGAAGGTGCGCGCAAGCAAGGGCTACACGGTGGTCTACGTCGGCCACGCCGGCCACGAGGAGGCGATCGGCACTATGGCGGTCTCTCCGAGCGCGGTCCGCCTCGTCGAGACCGAGGAGGACGTGGCGAGGCTCGACGACCCCGGAACCCCGGTCGCCCTGCTCGCCCAGACCACGCTGCCCCACGACGAGTGGAGCGGGGTCGCGGAGGCCGCCAAGGCCCGCTTCCCGGAGCTGTGGACGCCCGGCCGCTCGGACCTCTGCTACGCCACGACGAACCGCCAATCGGCGCTCCGTGCGCTGGCGGGACGTTGTGACGCCGTCGTCGTGATCGGCTCTGCAAACTCCTCGAACACCGTCTCGCTTACCCACGTCGCCACCTCAGCGGGTTGTGGCCGGGTGATCCGGGTGAACTCCGCCGACGAGCTGCCCGCCGACCTCTCGGGGGTGGTCGGAGTCACTGCCGGCGCATCGGCGCCGGAGTGGCTCGTCTCGGACGTGCTCGCCCGACTTTCCCCGAGCGAGGGGATCGAGACGGTCTTCACCGTGGAGGAGGACGAGTACTTCCCTCCGCCTCGGGACTTGCGCGACCTGCTTCGCTCCGTCGCCGCGGCGGCAGCGGTGGCGCTCGGAACACCACCGGTCGGGCCGCTCCCGGCGGCCGACGACCGCCACGTCCCCGCCGCGCGCATGCTCGCCGAGCACCGGGGAGCGATCGCCTCCTGAGCGAGCTCGGCAGACGACCAATCCACCCGTTCTCGCCCGGACGCCAGACCAGCCAGTCAACGTCGGGGACGCCCCGACCGGAGAGGACGACATGAACAACCGCGACCGGCGACGCAGGCAGGCAATGGACGCGCTCATCGACGAGCTCGCCATCGAGGAGATGACCCGGGCGCACCCGGCCGTCGCTCTGGCGCCCGTCGCGATCGTGATCGCCTCCTACAAAGAGCGCGACAACATCGGAGCGGTCCTCGAGTCGATGCCCAAGCAGCTCTGCGATCTCGACGCCTCGGTCGTCGTGGTCATCGACGGCGAAGACGACGGGACCGCGGCGATCGTGCGCGACGCCGGGCGCGTCGCAGTCGTCTGTCCGGTCAACCGTGGCCAGGGCGCGGCTCTCCGCCTCGGCTACCGGATCGCTCGCGAGCACGGCGCCACCTACATCGTCACCGCTGACGCCGACGGCCAGACCGACCCGGCCGACCTCGAGGTCGTCCTCCAGCCGGTCGTCGACGGCGAGGCGGATTTCGTCAACGGCTCTCGTCGCCTCGGAAAGACCCTCTCGCATGGCTTCGTGCGCAACGCCGGGGTGCTCTTGTTCTCCAAGACGGTCTCGCTGCTCACCAAGACCCGGGTCACCGACACGGCGAATCCGATCCGCGCCTTCCGGGCGGACCGCACCGCCGGGCTCGTGCTCGAGGAGCCCCAGTACCAGGCTTCCGAGCTGCTCATCGGGGCGATCATGGGCGGGGCCCGCTACGCCGAGCGCCCGGTCACGATGCGGCCACGCGCTTCAGGCCGCTCCAAGAAGGGCGGTGACCTGTCCTACGGCTTCTCCTACGGCAGGGTCTTCTTCTCGACCTGGTTGCGGGAACTGCGCCGCCAGCAAGCCGTACAGGGAGACTGAGCCCGCGCCAGGGCTTCGGGGACCACGGCTCGGGCCCGCCCGCTCTGGCGACAGCTGTTCACCGACCAACCGCCGATCTGAACTCGTGACGGCGGACCTCGTGACCTCGGAGAAGTTGCGTCGCACGCCGACATCTGACGGTTCATGACTCGGCTGCCGAAGCGCCGACGAACGAAGGGGACGCAGGACCTCTTCGAGCGTCGAAAGGCAGGTCTTCGCCCGTATATCCGGCTGCAGCGGCTGGCTTTCTTAGCGGCCGTCACCTTGGCGCTCATCTATTGGCTCATCGAGTCGCTAATTCGGCACGTTTGAGCCCTCCTGCTTGTGTGCCGATGAAGTCACCGGTCGTCCCCGGCGAGGGCGCCGAGGCACCGAGGAGGTAACGAGGCGACGGCTGTCCTCGCCAGCGCGTCGACCGGTACTGCGGTAGACAGACGGGCGGGCTCGCGCGAGGTCGACGACTCGAGACCGCCAATACGTCGCAGGCACGCAGCTGCCCTCGGCGGGCAGTCATCACACAATCCAGCAGAAAGAACTGGCGCAGATGCGGATCGAGATCGTGGTGTTCGACGGGTTCGACGAGCTGGACGCGCTCGGGCCCTACGAGGTGCTTCGGACGGCCCAGACTCTGGGCGCCGACCTCGACGTCGCGATCGTCAGAGCCGGGCTGCCCGGCACGGTCACGAGCCAGCGCGGCCTACGGATCGGCATCGACGAGGCGCTCGGCCACCCCGACGCGGTGATGGTTCCCGGCGGCGGATGGGTGACCCGAGCGGGCCACGGCATCTGGCAAGAGGTCCAACGCGAGGAGCTGCCGGCGCGCCTGTCCGAGCTCGCTCAAGGATGCGCCTTCGTCGCGTCGGTGTGCACGGGCGCCATGCTCCTCGCCGCCGCCGGGCTGGTGCGGGGTCGACCGGCGACCACGCACCACGACGCCCACGGCGACCTCGCCGCTGCCGGCGCCGAGGTGATCGCCGACGCGAGGGTCGTCGACGACGGAAATCTCCTCACTTCCGGCGGGATCACCTGCGGGCTCGACCTCGCGCTGTGGATCGTCGAGCGGGAGGCCGGCCAGCAGCTTGCCGCGGCCGTCGCCTTCGAGCTCGAGCACGAGCGATCCGGCGCCATCTGGACTCGGAGCCGGGCGCAGACCTGACCGACGACGCCAGCGGCGAGCGATCCCGGGCGCGACGCTGCTGCTAAGTTGCCGCAGTCATGGCCGAGGCACGTCACATCCTCGTCACCGGTGGTGCCGGCTTCGTCGGGGCCACGGTCGTGCGCCGTCTCGTCCACAGCGGCCACACGGTGCGGGTTCTCGACAACCTGACGACCGGCGACCGCGCTCACCTCGAGGGAATCGACGCCGAGCTGGTGGAGGGCGACATCCGCGACGTCGCCGCGCTCGACGCCGCCTTCGCTGGAACGGACGCTTTGGTTCACCTCGCCGCAGCGGGCTCGGTCGTGCGCTCCGTCGAGGATCCCGTCGCCAACTTCGACGTCAACGTGGTCGGCACCTTCAGGGTGCTCGATGCGGCACGCCGCGCCGGTGTCGAGCGAACGGTCCAAGCCTCGACGGGCGGAGCGCTCATCGGGGACGCCACACCCCCCGTCGACGAGCGCTCGCTGCCGAAGCCGATCTCCCCCTATGGGGCGAGCAAGCTCGCCGGCGAGGGCTACGCACACGCCTTTGCCAAGGCATACGGGATGCGAACCATCGCGCTCCGCTTCGCCAATGTCTACGGTCCCTACAGCGCCCGCAAGCAGGGCGCGATGACCCTGTTTTTCCGGGCCATCCATGAAGGCCAGCCGATCATCCTCTACGGGGACGGCTCGGCTTCACGGGACTACACACACGTCGACGACATCGCGCGGGCGATTGAGCTCGCCCTCGACACCGACGTGGAGGGCGGCACGGTGCTTCATCTCGCCTCGGGGATCGAGACAACCGTCGCGAAACTCGCCCAGCTGTGCTGCGCCGCCGCGGGGGTGCCGGACCACCCCATCGAGCACCACCCGAAGCGCCCGGGCGAGGTGGAGCGCAACTTCGCCTCCTACGACCTCGCCAAGCAGGTCCTCGGCTACTCCCCCACCATCAGCCGGGAGGACGGGATCGGGCGCACCTGGAACTGGTACGTGGAGAACGTCTTCTCGAGCTGAACCCGGCGCGCGCCTCCCGATCAGGAGCCCGTGCTCCGCCCGAGCGCGGCCAGCTCGTCGAAGTAGCCGGGGAAGGTCTTCGCCACGCACTCGGGGTCCTCGATCTCCATCCCGTCCGCGCCGAGGCCGAGCAGGGCGAAGCTCATGGCGAGGCGATGATCGCCGTAGGTGCGAAGCCGGGCGTAGCGGGGACGGCCCGGTTGCACGGTGAAGCCGTCCGGTTCCTCGGTCGCCTCGATTCCCGCCCTGCGAAGCTCGGTGACGACCGAGCCGATCCGGTCGGACTCTTTTTCTCGGATGAAGCCGATCCCGTGCACCCGCGTGGGCGTCTCGGCGAAGGCGGCGACGGCGGCCAGCGTCGGGGCGGTGTCGGAGCAGTCGGACATGTCCGCGTCGATCCCCGACAGCCGGCCGGTCCCGGTCACAACCGTGCGCGAGGCGGAGCGCTCGACCCGGGCCCCCATCTTTTCCAGCAGATCGACGAAGGCGAGATCGCCCTGCAGCGAACCGACCCCGAGCCCGTCCACGCCCACCCGGCCGGCGGTGATGGCGGCCGCCGCAAAAAAGTACGAGGCCGCCGAGGCGTCCGGTTCGATCGCGTAGTCGGTCGGCCGGTAGTGGCCCGGGGCCACCGAAAGCACCTCCCCCACCTCACCCGTGCCGCCCATCCTGCGAACCTCGCCACCGCCGAAGGCGCGCATCACCGCAGCCGTCATCGCCACGTACGAGGACGAGACGAGCGGTGAGGTAAGCGCCACCTCCAGGCCTCGGGGCATCGCGGGGCCCGCCAGCAGGAGCGCCGAGAGGTACTGGCTCGAGACGTCCCCCGACAACGAGACCCGTCCACCCCGAAGCGGCCCGCGCACCGACACCGGAAGCCCCCCCGGCGTTCCGTGCTCGCTCACTTCGGCGCCGAGCGCGGCGAGCGCCTCGAGAAGGGATGCAAAGGGACGACGTCGCAACTGCGGGTCGCCGTCGACGAGCACCGGCCCCGCCCCGAGGGCGGCGAGCGCCACGGCGAAGCGGCCCGTGGTACCCGACTGGCGCGCGTCCACCTCGGCGGCGACGACCTGCGTCCTCGTCCTCCCGCGCACGAGCATGGTCCGGGCGGCCTCGTCGGTCTCGATCTCGGCGCCGAGCGCTCGGAGCGCTCCGACCATCGCCCAGGTGTCGTCGGCGAACAGCGCTCCGCTGAGGTGGCTCTCGCCCTCGGCGAGCGCGGCGCAGACCAGCGCCCGGTTCGTGATGCTCTTGGAGCCAGGAACGCGCACCGTCGCGTCAGGGGGCCGCGAGAGCCCCTCGACCTCGATCACCTCAACGGAGCCGCCCTCGCTCGCACCCACGCCGTGCCGATCGCTCACGTGGAGGATCGCTCGTGCTGTCGCATGGCGCGATGGTGCCAGATCAGCGCCGCGCCCGGATCACCGCGCCCGGATTACCGCGCCCGGATCACCGCGCCCGGATCACCGCCGGATCACCGCGCCCGGATCACCGGGTTGGGATCACGGGCCTGGCTCACCGGGCGCGATCGGCGGCCGGGACCCGACCCTCGGCCTCGTCCAGCACTTTTTGCAAGGCCTCGCGCAGAGCCTCGCTGAACGCACGCGTGGCGGCACGAGAGATCCGACCGGACGGCAGACTCGCTTCGGACCCGAGCACCGAGGAGGCGAGAAGCGGCTCGCCGACGATGACCCGTACGCGCACCGGATGAGGAAAGCGCGCCCCGCGCGGCATTGACCGCTCCGTCCCGCCGAGACCGAGAGGGATCACGGGGACCCCGGCCCGTAGCGCGAGGTAGGCGGCGCCCTCTTGCAGGGGTCCCACCTCGGTGCCCGACTGACGCGTGCCCTCGGGGAAGATCACGAGCGGCTCGCCGGCGGCGAGCACCTCGAGGGACCGATTGAAGGC
>JAODBN010000193.1 GCA_025463965.1 Acidimicrobiaceae bacterium | reverse complement strand
TGGAGCGCCCGCATCTGCTCGGCCGTCGTCGTGTGCGGGACGATCTCGGAGTAGACGTGCGCCTCGCGCACCCGCCGGGCGATGAGCTGTGCGTATTGGGCGCCGAAGTCGACCACGAGGACGCGGTCGAAGGCGGAGAGGTCCGGAGAACCGCTAGCCATCCATCGAGGCTACCAGCGGGGTGGCTTCAGAAGGCCGCTCTCCCGGGCCGTCGCCGGGCGACCGGCGGCGGCGGAAGCCGAGCGCCGCTGCCGAGCCGATGAGAGCGGCGAGCGCCACGACGGCGAGCACGATCCCCTCCGTGAGGCGCCGCGGCCAGTAGTGCATCGTCACCGAGGTGGTCCCCGCTGGCACGGTGACCTGGAGAAAAGCCCCCTCGTAGCGGCGGACCGGGAGCGAGCGTCCGTCCGCGCTCACCTGCCAGCCCGGCGAGTCGGTGATCCGCAGCTGCAACTTGGCGGTGTGGGCGACTTTGACCTTGAGGTCGTAGGAGGCATCGCCCGGGTGGGTTGCCGACAGCACCCGGTCACCGCTGGCTCCGGTGGCGAAGGAGAAGCGGGCCGCTCCGGGCACCCGGTAGAGGACCATGGAGTTCCCCGGCACCCCGTCGCTCGAGGGGATGGCTGCCACCTCGACCGTTCCGGTCGGCGCCGGGCGACCCGGACCCGCGAGCACATAGGACGCCCCGTAGCGGCGGGCGAGCGCCGCGGAGTTGACCGCCGGGGCGAAGATGTTGAGGTTTCCGGCGAAGGTCTGATCGGCGTTGGGCACCGGCCAGGCCTGGAAGTAGGACTGCGGGATCGTCGGGTCGTGCATGGCGAGCTCGTCGAGCTGGTAGCCGAGGTTCGTCTCGGGATAGACGCCCGTGTCGAGCCAGTAGCGCACCCCGCAATTGGGCGGCGGCTGGGCCGGCGGGGCGCAGCTCTCGTTGGCCGAGTCGAGCGCCAGCAGCTTGTTGCCCACGATCGCTTGCACCTTGGCGAGGGAGGCGGTCTCGGGGAAGCTCGTGGACGCGTACGAGTTGATGCCCACCCCCGCAAAGAGCAGGAAGCCAGCCTGCAAGCCGAGCAGGGCCAACCCCGCAAGCGAGCCCACCTGCCGAACGCGCTGAAGCGGCATCTTCGGACCGAGCACGATCGCCGCCAGGGTGACGATCAACAGCACAGCGATGATGGCCGTCGGCCACAGCAGGCTGTCACGCCGCAGCGAGTGCAGCACGGCCGTGGTCGGCTGGGCGCTCGGCGGGTACACATGGGCGTCGGCGGGCGGCATGGAGGCCGTCGAGACCTTTCGCCACAGCTCTGCCAGCACCAAGGCGACGAGGACCTCGGCGCCGAGCAAGGTGAGCTGGACCCGTCGCTCACGCCAGCGCTCCATGAGCAGCTCGGCGCCGAGCGCGGCGAGCAGCGCCGCGAGGAGGCCGACGAGTGAGAGAGCGCGCTGGACCGCGACCGAGCCGAGGCCGATGTCCGAGACGAGCTTTTGCACCGGGCCCGAGCCCACGCGGTAGGCGACCGCCAGGCAGGCGAGCCCGGCGACGGCGAGCCCGGCGACGGCCGGCCGGGCGAGCGCCGCGCCGACGACCAGGCCGACGAGCACGATCGCCACGACGCCGAGATAGGCGGCGGTCTCGAAGTAGTTGGAGGGTCCGAACCAGTACGAGCCCTGGATGGGGAGCCCGAAGAACCCCTGGGTGAACAGCGCCGCCGCCGAGTGCAGCGGCAGGCCGAAGTCGGCCGTCTTGCCGTTGCGTGCCGAGGCACGGATGACCGAGAGGCCTGGGAGCCACAGCGGCGCGGAAAGGGCAAGGCCGGCGACGACGCCGAGCGTTACCCGGAGAAGGCCGCGCCACGAGACCGCCTGGCGCCGCGCCAGGTGCACGATCCCCGAGACGGCGTAGAAGACGAGGAGCGCCCCGGCGATCATCAAGTAGGACTCGGGAAAGCCGCCGTAGATGGCGAAGGCGACGGCGAACGCGAGCAGAGCCACCTCGCGGACGCGGCGTTCGCTGCGATAGGCCCAGATCGACCCGGCGAGCACCCACCCGGCGAGCGCGTACGGCCCGGTCACCGACCAGCCGAGCCAGCCGGCGAAGGCACCCGAGAGCATGGCCGTCGTCCCACCGAGGGCAGCGGCCACCGGGCGGCAGCCGAGCAGCCGACAGCAAACGTACGCGCCCGTCCCCGCCAGCAAGAGCTTGATCCCGATCGTCACCAAGAACGCCAACGAGAGCGGGAAGAGGTAGCTGACGAGCGTGGGCAGCGCGAGCGCACCGGACTCGAAGTTGAGCAGCTGCGGCAATCCTGTTCCCGAGTAGGAGTTCCACAGCGGAAGCTCACCGGCGTGCGCTGCACGCCAGTCGACGAACTCCCACGGGATTCCCTGGGTGATCTGGTCGCCGTTCACGATGTTGTGGTTGGGTGCGGCGCCGGCGAGCCGGGTCAGATAGGAGACGCCCTGCGCGATGCCGGTCGGCGAGAAGCTCGGGCCGTCCTTGATGGCCGGCGCGAGGTAGCAAAAGACGAGCAGCGCGAGGAACGAGACCGCCAGCGCGT
>JAODBN010000017.1 GCA_025463965.1 Acidimicrobiaceae bacterium | reverse complement strand
GTCGGGCAGTGTCGCGGTGACGAGCGCGTGGGTGAGGGTGCCGGCGCCCGAGCACCACCGTCGCCGGCCCTTCAGCCAGAGGTTGCCATCGCCGTCGGGCGTCGCGCTCACCTCGCCAGGCTGGCCGGCAGCCCAGACCCCGAGCACGGCGCCAGGAACCGGCATCGGGCCGCCGAGCTCGGAAAGGATGGCCAATGCATCGGTGTGACCCTCGACGAGGCGGCCGAGCGAGCAGTCGTACTCGGCCACCATGGCAAGGAGCTGCCAGCGCTCGAGGGTCCGGCCCGTGCCGGGCAGCGGGATCTGATCGAGAACCGTCGTGCGGGTGAGCAGGCGCAGGCCCTCAGGCGCGCCTGGACCCACCGGGACGCTCGACAGCGCGGACTTGAGCCGCGCCGGCAGGCTCTCGCCCGGGGCTGAGTGCTCAGCCATGCTGTCGACTGTCGCCAAGTTCGCCCAGGAAGCCGGCGAAGCCGTCCGGCGCCCGGCCCTCGCGTCGGGCGCTCGTGATGACCGGCAGGTCGGACACAGCGACCGAGGCGGTGCCTGCTTCGGCGAGCGCGAGCCACAGGAGGCGGTCCTCGCCGGTGGCGACCGGCGGCACGCCGCCGCATGCCAGGTAGGCGGAGGCCGAGCACGAGAGGTTGGCGCCGTGCACGTGGGGATGGCCGAAGCCTGCCCCTTGTACGGCGAGATAACGCGCAAAGCGGCGGGCATGGCCGACGGGCTGCTCCGTCCAACGCTCGACGGTCACCGTGCCGGCGATCGCCTCGGCACCGAGCGCCCGCCAGGCGAGCTGGCGGGCCAGCCAGTCCCTCGGGACCACGCTGTCCGCATCGGTGGTCGCCAGCCACACGTCTGCCGGGTCGCGACCCTGCGCGAGGCGCAGCGCCTGCGCGAATCCGAGCCGACGCGCGCCGCCGGCAGTGCCTTCCCGAGACTCGAGCACCACCGCGCCGCCCCAGCCGGCGAGCACCTCGCTCGCGCGCTCGGGCGTGGAGTCCGAGCACCGGTCGAGGACGAGCACCAGCCGTACCTCCACCTGCGAGAGGCAAGGGTGACCGGCCGCAGCACGTAGGGCGTCGAGGCAACGGGTGATGCGCTCCTCCTCGTCCCGTGCGGGCACGACAACCGCCACCAGCTCCGGTGGGTGGAGGCAACCACGTTTAGGGTCCCGGCCCGGAATGACGACCGGACTGCCCGTCCGCACCTCGCTCGCGCGGGTCGCGGGACGGGGGCCCGTTGTCACGGACCGTCGTAAGTGCGGTAGACGCGCTCCTCCCGGCGCCCGGCGAAGGCGGCGGTGACGAACTCGGCCGCGGCGACGAAGGCGCCGCACAGCAAGATCACGCCTGTGACTTTCCAGCCCCCGTGCGCTCCGTACGCCATAAATGAACCGGCGATCGTCAGCACCACGCCCCAGACCAGACCCACCGCGCGGCCTCCCATGCTCGTCCGGCGGCCTTTGCCGCCGATGTCGCGGACCTACCCGCGCTGGTTCGGGGCTACACCTTCGGTCATGCCGTAGGCAGAATCATCGACCAAGGCTCAGGCCGAGCACGGCGACGTCGTCGGGGAGCGCGCCACCGTGACGCCGCTCGGCCTCCTCGAGCGCCGCAACCACGAGCACCTCGAGCGAGTTGCCGCGAGCGAGGCCGGCCGAGAGGACCTCTGCCAGCGCATCCGCTCCGAGCCGTTCACTCGAGCCGGGCGCTGCCCGACCCTCGACGAGCCCGTCTGTGTACAGCAGGAGGCTGTCGGCACCGGTGAGGTCCAGGTCCACGAAGGGCCACGCTCCCTCGTCCATCACGCCCAACGGTGGTGTCACCCTGGCGACCACGGCCTCTGCGGTCCCACGGTGTGACAGCAGAAACGGCAAGGGATGGCCCGCCGATCGCAGACGTGCGCTGCGGCGGTCTGCGGCTACCTCGACCTCGCAGACGGTGACGAAGCCCTCGGCGTTCTGGCGCTCGGTATGCAGGACTCGCTCGAGGAAGGCAAAGGTGTCGAGGCCCTGGTCCGCGAGGGTGAGCGTGCGCCAGGCGACCCGGAGGCGGACGCCGAGCGCCGCCTCGTCCGGCCCGTGACCGGCCACGTCGCCGAGCACGACCCGCACCGTTCCGTCCGACTGCTCGATCACGTCGTAGAAATCGCCGCCGAGAAGGGCTTGCTCGGCGCCCGGTCGGTAGAGCGTGACGCACCGGAGTTGCTGGTCGCGCACGAGCGGGCGCGGGAGCAGCCCACGCTCGAGCCGGGACCTCTCTGCGGAGCGGGCCTCGTTCTCCTGCAGGAGAACGAGATTGCTAAGCGCGCGCTTGCGCTCCACGGCGTAACGGACCGTGCGCATGAGCAGCGAGCGGTCGAGGGGAGACATCGGGAGGACGTCCTGGGCACCGGCGGCAAGTGCGAGGCCGCTCATGGCGCTCGCCTCCGAGGTGAGCACGACGACGGCAGCCGCGGGAGCCATGGCGGTCAGCGCGTCGAGCGCGGCGAGCGTCGAGCCCACGTCGGCGCCTGACGCGAGCAGGATGCAGTCGAGCTCCTCGGGCAGGGCGGCCGCCGCCTCGCTGACGCTTCGCACGACCCGGAGGCGCTCGGTGCCGGACGGCTCGCCGAGCAGCTCGAGAAGGTGCGGGGGCGTGGTCGTGCCGTGCAGGATAAGAAGGAGCTCGTGCCTGTCGGCACCATCGATCCTCACAGCAGACGCACCCCTTCACCCTCGCAGGGGTCGCGGGGTCAGGGCGACTAGCGGGCAATCGTAGTGGTTGCCGCGGGCGCGGTGGCCTGATCGGGCTTCGCCCGGCTCGGCGGCTCGGCGGCCGAGGTTCGGCGCGAGATCTGCCCGAATACGGGCAGAAGATGGCGGCAAGGGCGTCGCTGCGCGAAGCTGGTTCCGTGGGAGGCCACGCGTGAGCTCAAGCACCGAGGGCGCCGCTGCCCCGACAGAGCTCGTCGAGCACGTGGCGCGCTCTACCGGTCTCGACCCGCTGGCGGCCTCGCGAGTGGTCGCCGAGGTCGTGAGCTACTTCGACGAGACCCCGCTCGAATACGTTCGACGCCGCCACCGCGAGCTGCAGGGCCGTGCGCTGCGCAATCCAGAGATCTGGCGAACCTTGGCCGACGAGCTCGAGCAGCGGCGTTTCGCTGCGGCGCCAACCTCGGACCGACAGTTGCGCCGGATGGTCTACGGCTGAGCGCGGGCGCAACGCGGCGGGCCGTCACGGGGGACGGACTCTTGCGACGGCACAGGAAGGGGCCCCCACGAGGGGCGACCCGATAGGAAGGAACACCACGTGTGCGGGATCGTCGGCTACATCGGGCGCCAGGACGCTGCGCCGCTGCTGCTCGAGGCGCTCGGCCGCCTCGAGTACCGAGGCTATGACTCGGCCGGCCTCGCGGTCGCCCAGCGTGGCCGTCTGAAGGTCACCAAGGTCGTCGGGCGGGTGCTCGACCTACGAGCGGAGGTGCCGAGCGGCACGCGTGGCACCGTGGGCATCGCCCATACGCGCTGGGCGACCCACGGCCGACCGACCCGGGCCAACGCCCACCCACACCTCGACAGCACCGGCCGCCTGGCGATCGTCCACAACGGCATCATCGAAAACGCCGAGGAATTGCGCGCAAAGCTCGTCGCCGACGGGGTCGAGTTCGCCTCCGAGACCGACACCGAGGTGGTCGTGCACCTCGTGGCCGCGGCGCTGGATTCGGGGGCAGACAGCCTTGAGCAGGCGACTCGCACCGCCTTGTCCCAGGTCGAGGGGACCTACGGCGTGCTCGTGCTCGACGCCCGCCGTCCCGAGGAGCTGGTGGTCGCCCGCAAGGGGAGCCCGGTCGTGCTCGGGATCGGCAGCGGCGAGATGTTCGTCGCGTCGGACGTCGCCGCGCTCGTGCCCCACACCGAGCGACTGGTCCACCTGGAGGACGGGGAGATCGCCACGGTCACCGCCGGCGGCTACCGGGCGAGCAGCCTGGAGGAGCCCCGGCTCGAGGGGACAGAGCCCGTCCAGCTGCAGGCGGAGGCCTACGAGCTCGGCGAGTTCTCCGACTTCATGGCCAAAGAGATCCACGCCCAGCCGGAGGCCGTGCGGCGGGCACTGCGCGGACGTCTCGACGAGCGCTTCGCCACCGCGCGCTTCGGTGGTCTCGGGATGGACGCGCGAGAGCTGCGTGGCATCAGGCGCGTGAAGTTCCTCGGCTGCGGCTCGGCGTACTACGCCGGCCAGATGGGTGCCAACCTCGTCGAGGAGCTTGCGAGGATGCCCGCGGACGCGGAGCCCGCGGCCGAGTTCCGCTACCGCAACCCCGTGGTCGATTCCGACACGCTCTACGTCGCCATCAGCCAGTCGGGTGAGACGCTCGACACCCTCAGCGCGGTCGAGGAGCTGCAGCGAAAGGGCGGCCGCGTCATCGGGGCGGTGAACTCGGTCGGGAGCGCCATCGCCCGGGAGACGGGCAGCGGCCTGTTCTTGCACGCCGGACCCGAGGTCTCCGTTGCGTCTACGAAGGCGTTCACCAACATGGTTGCGTGCTTTGCCATGCTCGCCCTGCTGCTGGGCAGGGTTCGGGACCTCTCGAGCCACCACGGCCGCCGCATCGTCGAGGGCCTCTCGCGTCTGCCGGACCAGATCGCGGCGGTGCTCGAGCAGGAGGAGGCCGTCGCTGCTGTGGCGCGTCGCTACGCCGGCGCCAACCAGATGTTCTTCGTCGGCCGCTACCGCGGCTACCCGGTCGCCCGTGAAGGGGCCCAAAAGCTCAAGGAGATCTCCTACGTGCACGCCGAGGCGTACCAGGCCTCGGAGCTCAAGCACGGGCCACTCGCGCTCATCGATCCGGAGATGCCGAGCGTTGTCGTGGTGCCGGGTGACGAGCTGATGGCGAAGAACCTCGCGACGATCGAGCAGATCAAGGCTCGCGGTGGCCCGGTCG
>JAODBN010000154.1 GCA_025463965.1 Acidimicrobiaceae bacterium | reverse complement strand
GGCGCCGCCGGGCGACTGGGGGGCGGGTCGCGCGTCAGGAGCGGTCGGTATGCCCTCGGTCCCGAGGCGGTCGCGGGCCGCGCTGAGGGCCGCGCGGGCGCGAGCGACGTCGATCTCGTCCCCGCGCTCGGCGACCCCGGCGAGCACCGTCACCACGTTGTCCGCCACGTGAACGAATCCTCCGTGGACCGCGAACAGCTTCGGATCGCCCGTGCTCTCGGCCCCTGCTCGCTCCTGGGTCGGGGCGGTGCCGCCGGACTCGCTCGTCGAGCCGAGGGCGGACACCGCCACCACGGTGATGTCGACGGCGCCCACGAACTCGGAGTGGTGCGCGAGGAAGGCGATCTCGCCCTCGTCGGTGCGCAGCATCACTTCGTCGGCGTCGCCAGAGAAGAGCACCCGCTCGGGGGTGACCACCTCGGCGTGGAAGGCGGTGGCCATCAGGCGTCCTGCAGCTGCTTCGCCTTCGCGTGGACGTCGTCGACGCTGCCGACGTTGAGGAACGCCTGCTCGGGCACGTCGTCAAGGTCTCCCCCGACGAGGGCTTCGAAGCTGCGCACCGTGTCGTCGATCGAGACGTACACGCCGGGCTGGCCGGTGAAGACCTCGGCGACGAAGAAGGGCTGTGACAAGAACCGCTGGATCTTGCGGGCTCGGGTCACCGAGAGCCGGTCCTCCTCGGAGAGCTCGTCGAGCCCGAGGATGGCGATGATGTCCTGGAGCTCGGCGGAGCGCTGGAGCACTTCCTTCACCGCCTGGGCGCACTGGTAGTGGCGGTCGCCCACTACCTCGGGGGCCAAGATGTTGCTGGTCGAGGTCAGCGGGTCCACGGCCGGGTAGATGCCGAGCGCCGCGATCTGGCGAGACAGCTCGGTCGTGGCATCGAGGTGCGTGAAGGTGGTGAACGGAGCCGGGTCCGTGTAGTCGTCGGCGGGCACGTAGACGGCCTGCAGCGAAGTGATCGAACGGCCCTTGGTGGAGGTGATGCGCTCTTGGAGGGCGCCCATCTCGTCGGCGAGCGTCGGCTGGTATCCAACGGCGGACGGCATACGACCGAGCAGGGTCGACACCTCGGAGCCCGCCTGCACGAAGCGGAACACGTTGTCGACGAAGAGCAGCACGTCCTGGTTCTTCACGTCGCGGAAGTACTCGGCCATGGTGAGTGCCGAGAGCGCCACGCGCAGACGCACGCCGGGGGGCTCGTCCATCTGGCCGTAGACGAGGGCCGTCTTGTCGATGACCCCGGACTCCTGCATCTCGAGCCACAGGTCGGTCCCCTCACGGGTGCGCTCGCCGACTCCGGCGAACACCGAGACGCCGCCGTGCTCTTGGGCGACCCGGCGGATCATCTCTTGGATGAGGACGGTCTTGCCCACACCGGCGCCGCCGAACAGGCCGATCTTGCCGCCCTGGACGTACGGCTCCAGCAGGTCGATGACCTTGATCCCGGTTTCGAACATCTGCCGGCGCGGCTCGAGCTGGTCGAAGGGCGGCGGGTCGCGGTGGATCTCCCAGCGGTCGGCGATCTCGCCGATGTCGTCGGTGTCGAGCGGCTCGCCGATCACGTTGAACACGTGGCCGAGCACCGCGTCGCCGACCGGCACGGTGATGCCGTGCCCGGTGTTGACGACCCGGGTGCCGCGCACGAGTCCGTCGGTCGGCCGCAGGCAGATGCAGCGGACGCGACCCTCGCCGATCTGCTGGGCCACCTCGGCCGTGATGATGCTCCTCTCGCCCTCGAGCTCGACCTCGAAGGTGAGCGCCGAGTTGATCTCCGGAATGGCGTGGGGTGGAAACTCGACGTCCACCACCGGGCCGGTGATGGCCACGATCCGCCCGTCCTCGCGCTTGGTCATGTCCTTCGCCTCGGTGCTCATGCGATCCGCTCCTCGTTCAGGGGTTGGTCGAGGTCGATGTGACCCCGCTCGGAGCCGCCGGCGTGGCGCAGCGCCTCGGCGCCGCCGACGATCTCCATGATCTCGGTCGTGATGGAGTCCTGGCGGGCACGGTTCATTGCCCGCCGGTAGGTGGTGATCAGCTCGTCGGCGTTCTCGGTCGCCGCCGACATGGCCCGCTGGCGGGCGGTGTGCTCGGACGCGGACGCCTCGAGGAGCGCCGCGTAGAGCACGGCCTCCGCGTACTGCGGGACGAGCAGCTGGAGCAGCTCCTCGGGATCGGGCTCGAACTCGTACAGGTGCCCGGTCCCCGGAGCCGGCTCTTCGCCCGAGGCCCGATCGGCGCCGGACGGCGCCTCCTCGGGAACGAGCGGCAGCAGCTGCTGGGTCTCCACCACCTGGGTGCCGGCGGAAACGAAGTGGGTGGAGACGAGCTCGACGAGGTCGACGTCGCCGGCGAGGAACGGCCCCACGATGGACTGGGCCACGGTCCGGGCGTCCTCGAAGCGCGGGCGGTCGGTCATCTTGATGAATGCGTCATCGACGGGGACCCCGTTGAAGCGGAAGAACGAGATGGCTCGGCGCCCCACCGTCACGAGGCGGTAGGAGCGACCTTCCTGCTCCCCCGCGCGCATGCGGCGCAGGGCACTGCGCAGCACTGAGTTGTTGTAGCCGCCGGCAAGGCCGCGGTCCGAGACGATCGCCACGAGCAGCACGCGCTCGGCTTGTTCGGGCTCGCCGAGGAAGCGCTGGGCGCCGACCGCCTCGGCAGCCACCGCCGCCAGCACCTTCTTGATCCCCTCGACGTAGGGGCGCGAGCCGGCGATGCGCCCCTGGGCGCGGGTCATCTCCGACGCGGCGATCAGCTCCATCGCCCGGGTGATCTTCTTGGTCGCCGAGACGCTGCGAATGCGCCGGCGAAGCTCGCGTTCCTGGCCTCCCGCCATGGCTCAGCTCGCCCCGGTCCCCGCACCCTCGGGAGCGACACCGACCGGCTGGTCGGTCGAGCTCGTGGTGGCGAAGCTCGCCTTCACCGCCTTGATCGCCTGCTCGAGGGCGGCGTCGTCGGGGAGGGTGCCCTTCTCGCGGATCTGCTGGAGCAGCTCGGGGTGGTCCGCCTGCAGGGCCGCCCGCAGGGCGGCCTCGAAGGGGGCGACGTCCTCGACGGCCAGGTCGTCGAGGTAGCCCCGCGTGCCGGCGTAGATCACGACCACCTGCTCCTCGACGGCCATGGTGTCATGGAGACCCTGCTTGAGGAGCTCGGTCAGGCGGTAGCCACGGTCCAGCTGGGCCTGGGACGTCTTGTCGAGCTCGGAGCCAAAGGTTGCGAAAGCTTCGAGGTCGCGGAACTGGGCGAGGTCGATCTTCAGCGAACCGACGACGGCCTTCATCGCCTTGATCTGGGCGGCCCCACCGACTCGGGACACCGAGTTGCCGACGTTCATGGCGGGGCGAACGCCCGAGTTGAACAGGTCGGTCTCGAGGAAGATCTGGCCGTCGGTGATCGAGATCACGTTCGTCGGGATGTAGGCGGAGATGTCTCCTGCCCGGGTCTCGATGATCGGCAGCGCCGTGAGGCTGCCGCCCCCGAGGGCGTCAGACAGCTTGGCGGCACGCTCCAGGAGCCGGCTGTGCAGGTAGAACACGTCTCCGGGGTAGGCCTCGCGGCCCGGCGGCCGACGAAGAAGCAGCGACAAGGTGCGGTACGCCTCGGCCTGCTTGGAGAGGTCGTCGTACACGATGAGCGCGTGCTCGCCGTTCTCCATCCAGTGCTGGCCCATGGCACAGCCGGAGTACGGGGCGAGGTACTTGAAGGGGGCCGGCTCGGAGGCCGGGGCGGCGACGACGACGGTGTACTCGAGCGCCTCGTACTCCGCGAGGGTCGAGACGATCTGTGCGATCGTCGAGCCCTTCTGGCCGATGGCGACGTAGATGCACTTCACGCCCTTGCCGCGCTGGTTGATGATCGTGTCGACCGCGACCGTCGTCTTGCCGGTCTTGCGGTCGCCGATGATCAGCTCGCGCTGGCCTCGCCCGATGGGGGTCATGGCGTCGATCACCTTGATGCCGGTCTGGAGCGGCTGGGTGACGGGCTGGCGACCGACGATGCCGGGCGCCTGCACCTCGAGCCGTCGCAGGGGGGCCTCGCCGAGCGGGCCCTTCCCGTCGATGGGCTCGCCGAGGGGGTTGACAACCCGGCCGAGGAGGCTGTCGCCGACCGGCACCGACAGGATGCGGCCGGTGGCACGGACGGTCTGGCCCTCATCGAGGCCCTCCACCTCACCGAGCACGACGGTGCCGATGGTGTCTTCGTCGAGGTTGAGGGCGAGGCCGAGGGTCTGGTTCTCGAACTCGAGCAACTCGTTCACCGAGGCGCCGGGCAGGCCCGTCACCCGGGCGATGCCGTCGCCGACCTCGGCGATGCGCCCGACCTGCTCGGCGGACACCTCGGTGCGCAGCTCGGCGACGTGGCGCTGGAGCGCGGCCTGGATGTCACTCGCGTTGATGGTCAGCTCAGCCATGGGGTCGTTCCTTTCAGCTCGACTGCGCGAGTGCGTCGCGCAGTCGTTCGAGGCGCAGGCGGACGGTGCCGTCGATGACGAGGTCGCCAACGGAGACGCGGGCCCCGCCAAGGACGGAGGGATCGTGGACGACGCGGATCTCGACGGGCCGCTCGACGAGGCGTCCGAGGGCGCTCGCCAGGCGGTCCCGCTCGACGGGCTCGAGGTCGACCGCGCTGCGGACCTCGGCGAGGCGTCGGCCGCGCTCGGCCGCAGCCAGCGCGGCGAGCTGCTCGAAGGTCCCTACGAGGTCGCGCGAGCTGCCAGAGGAGATCGCGTAGCGGGCGAGGCGGAGCGTGGCGGTGTGCACCTGGCCGGTGAGCAGGTCGGCCAGCACGTCGGCTCTCGCCCGCCCCGGCACGGCCACGTCGGAGAGAACCGCGCGCAGATCGGGCTGCTCGTCGAGCAGTCGTGACAGCTGGAAGCACTCGTCCTCGAGCTGGTCGACCTCTCCGATGGCGGCGAGCTCTTGCAGGACCCGCTCGGCATAGCCGCGAAGGCGCGCCCGGCTGGCTCGACGGCCCGCGAGCGGGGCCACTTCGGGGGCGCCGGGAGCTACGACCTCGAGCTGGACCAGCAGCTGGGCGATCGCGAGCGGCAGCTCGGTGGCGCGGGTGACCCGGACGGCGAAGCCGAGAAGCTCGGCCGCCTCGGGGGTCGCCTTTCCCTCGAGCAGGTCGTAGATCACCGCGCGGCGCGTGCTCTCATCGATACCGGGATCGGTGAGCACCCGCCGCAGCTCGTCGTGCAGCACGAGCGCCTGAGCCATGGCGGCGAGCGCGCCGTGGACCGCGGCGAGATGGCCGGCGGCGGTTGCGCTCTCTTCCACCGCGTCTGCGTACCCAGCGAGCAGCTGGTCCATCAGACTGCGGCCTCCGCCTCGGCGGCCTGGACGGCCTCGTCGAGCAGGCGGCGCTGAGTGGGCTCGTCGAGCTCGCGCCGGACGACCTCGTCCGCAGCACGCAGCACCACGTCGCTCACCTCGGCGGCGATCTCGGACCGGGTCCGAGCGCGCTCGAGCCCGATCTCGACCTCGGCCCGAGCGACGATGCGCTGAGCGTCCTCCTCGGCGCGCCGGCCGCTCTCCTGCTCCAGCTGCTCCGCCGTGTGGCGGGCCTGGCGGACCATGTTCTCGGCGTCCTCGTGTGCGCGAGCCGCGCGCTGGCGCGCCTGCTCGAGCGCCTGTTCTCCCGCAAGACGCGCCCGCTTGCCAGCTTCGAGGGAATCCCGGATGCGCTCGGCCTGGCCGTTCATCAGCCGCTGGACGGGCGGCCAGAGCTTGCGCCAGATGACCGCGCCGATGAGAACGACCCCGACCCACTCGAGGACATAAGGCAGGCCGAAGTTGGAAGTCGCCGCCAGCAAGGGCCTCATCGCGACGCGCTCCCCGCCCGCAGTGCGGCCTCGATCACGTCGCGATGGCGCGCCGCGTCCACGGGTGCACCGAGAACCTGCGAGGCAGCGGCCGCCACGAGCGGTCCCACGTCGCGCATCGCCTCGGCCCGTACCGCTTCCCGCTCGGACTCGAGGACGCTCACGGCATCAGACACGATCCGCTCGCGCTCGGCCTCTGCCGCCGCGCGCACCTCGGCGCGGTGCTCCTCGGCCCGCTTGCGAGCCTCGTCGAGCAGCGCACGAGCCTCTTGGCGAGCGGTGCCGAGAGTGGCCTGACGCTCGGCCTCCAGCCGTTCGGCCTCGGCCTTGTACTCGTCGCCGGCCTGAAGCGAGGCGCGCACCGTCTGATCGCGCTCCCGGATCGCCTTTTGGAGAGGGGGGAGCACGAACTTGCCGAGCAGGCCGAGGACCACCAAGAAGATGAGGAGCTCCGCGACGAACGTCCAGTTCGGCAGGAGCTTCAGGTTCTGGGAGGCGGCGAGGAGCACCGGGGAGAACCGTTACTTCTTGTTGGCGAGCACGAACACGAACAGCGCCATGAACACGAGGTTGATGAAGTACATCGCCTCGACCAGGCCCACGATGATGAACATGATCGTGAACAGGCGGCCCTGGGCCTCGGGCTGGCGGGCCACCCCGGCGATGGTCTGGCTGCCGGCGAGGCCGTCGCCGACG
>JAODBN010000006.1 GCA_025463965.1 Acidimicrobiaceae bacterium | reverse complement strand
TTTATGCGTAAACCTTCCTTGGCTGTTATCGTCCCGACCATATCGAGTATATGTGCTTCCTCTCGTCGCGAACTATGTGCTGTTGACGAGAAGGCCAGGTCATCCGCGTAGCGTGAGTTGTGAAGTCCGAGACTGTCGGCTAGCCCGCTCAGCCGGCGGTCTAGCGTAAAAGCCACGAGGTTCGCGATGGCAGGCGAGCTCGGCGCTCCTTGGGGGAGATGGGGTCGAACGAGGTAGCGCCCGAGTCGACGAAATGCCGGCAAGAGATCGGCTGAGCGCGGACGTGGCGCCGTCGACAACACCTTGATGGGAGTCGCGCTGGTCACGAGCCCGGTGAGCATGTGAGCAACGGACTCGGGATATCCACAACAGCGGAAGATGCCGAACACCCGGCCAGGAGCGATCGAGGGAAAGAAGTCCTCAAGGTCCAGATGGATGACGAGCGCTCGTCCGGCGTGTGGCGCGGCGTAGGTGACGGCCGAGTGCCCGGGACGAAAACCGTGGGCCGCATCATGAACGGGTATCCGCGAGATGATCTCGCGCGAGAGCACCCGCTGGAAGTGCTTCAGCTGGGCTTTGGGTTCTTCGATGAGCCGGACCCCGCCAGTTCGCTTGAGGGACCACCGATAGCGGTAGTGGCGAAGAGGTTCCTCATTGGACCTTCGTTCGAGTGAGCGAACATCGGCGAACCACTCGAGATCGGTAACCGACAGGCCGAGGAGAGCTCGAAGATCGCTGACCGTATTGAGCGGCACGACGTCAAAGGGCCTTTCCCTCATCGCGGTCGTGGCGACGAACCATCGCTCGACGCGGGGAACCGACTCTCCCCGCGCGTAAGCGCGGTCGAAGGCCTCAAGGAGGGGAGAGCAAAAGGACAGAAACTCCGCAAGCTCACGTGGGCGATCGCGTGGGGCCGTCGGATAGCCGTGCAAAGCTACGAGCGCCAGGTCACGCACCCAAACCCGACGTTGGCCGACCGCTTGCTGACCGCGCCGCGTCATGGCAGGAGGGTCCCACTCTCCAGCGAGGAAGGCAGCAGCAAGGCCTTTTGCTACGAGAAGACGAGCCTTAGAGGTCAATGGTGCAGCAACGGCGCTCGACAAGTCCTGCTGTGCGTGCGCGGAGGTCCGCGGAGCGGACGAGGGCGCGTGTGATGGAATGCGTAGTCAATGCCAACGACCCTGGGGTAGCCCCAGGGCTATCCGGACGGTCCCGCAGGTCCGCCGGACGGTTCTCGTGACGCCGTTGCTGCACGATGCGAAGTTACCAACGGGGGCGGTCCTACGTGCACTCCGAAACATGATTTCCCCATCCTCCGTACTCCGGGACGGCTCCACACGCGCGAAGCGCGCGGAGAAGCGGTGCCAGACGGAACTCACACTTGACAGACCTCGCACGCGTGATGGTCGCGATGAGCGCCGCAGTCAGCGCAAGAAGTGGCACACGGCTGCTACTGTGTCCCTCGGTCGACGGTTCTTCTCCTCGCTTCGCCTACTTGAGGATTGCCGAGGCCTCCCTCCGGGTGCGCACGACGATCGCGAGACAGGCGAGCGAGAGTGCTGCGACTGCAAGCGTGCTTCCACCGACTTCTGCGAGTTGTCCCCACCTCTGCGCGTCAAGCGGCCCGGGCTCGATTAGGAGACCCACGACCGAGGCGACTGACCCCGCCGCCGTGAGTGCCGACAGCGTCAGCGCACTCGAGGCCAAGAACCGCGAACGGAGCAGCCTGGCAACCGACTCCTCTAAGTCAATCTCGCTCGCGAGCTCATCATCATCAGAGTTCGCGAACACGTCGAGGTCTGCCGACCGCCCTGTCGTCTCGTTCCAGGTGACCAGGGCACACCCGAGGAGCAACGCCTCAAGGATTGGGTCGGCCCAGGTCGTCGCAAGTAGCAACGTCACTCCGGCCCCGGACTGCAGCGCGAGGGCCCAGACAATCGCCCCTGAGATGTTGCCCAGCGCAAAGAGAGCGACCGCTGTCAGAATCGCCATGGAGGCAATCTCCCCAGGCCTCCATGGAATCCGACGAAGTCGGGAGATGAGGGCCGCAGCGATTCGCTCTGCGGGCGTAAGTGGCGAATCAAGGCTGGACGCTTCCGAGTCAATCTGGTCTGGCATCTCGCCCATTGTGGCTGAGCATTGGCGCGACGGAGCGACTACAGGGCGCGAGCCCCAAATGTCGATGCACACGCCAAGCAGGCGCTCCAGACCTGCGACTAAGGAACGTCTCCTCAGAGGCTAGCATCGACGGCTTCGCTCTCCAGCGCGAGTACGCCGAACACACACTCATGGACCCGGTAGAGCCCTTCGCCGCGAAGGAAACGCTCGAGTCCTTCGGCACCGAGGGCGAATTCGCGGGTCGCCAGCGACCGCTTCAACCCGAGCGAGCGATGTCGCAGCCTGGCCAGATTCTCTGGAAGCGTGTACTCGGGCCCGTAGATGATCCTCAAGTACTCCCGGCCTCTGCACTTGATGGCCGGTTGCAGCAGGCCGCGTCGTCCTTCGGAAACGAAGGTGGCCGGCTTCACCACCATGCCCTCGCCGCCAGCCTCGGTTAGCTCCTCCCACCAGCTCGTCGCCGACGTGGTGCTGTCCGCATCGTCTAGGTCGACCGTCCGCCAGCGGGTAGCCACGATCACAGGGTCGCTAACGAGACGCTCTGCCGTTTTCATGTGCCAGTCGTGGCTTCGGTCGAAGTAGGTGGACGTTGAGCCAGCGAGAACGTGAAATGGTGCGATCCGAAGGTCGTCGACCGAGGTGACTGCCCAGCAATAGAGCCGGTAGGCATCCCGGTATGCGGAGATGAGCGACGCACGGTCGGCAGTCCTTGTCAGTAGATCCT
>JAODBN010000079.1 GCA_025463965.1 Acidimicrobiaceae bacterium | reverse complement strand
CTCCGTCGACCAGGCCGTCGTCGGAGCCGAGAAGCCAGCAGAAGCGGCCACGTGCCAACTCGACGACGCGTAGCAGATTGCGCGTTAGACCGAGGTTCGCCTCGTTCCGCCCGGTTACCAGACGATCGCCGAGCGGCACCCTGTGGCGCTCGAGTACTTCCTGCGTGGCGTCGCGCGAACCATTGTCGCTCACGCACACCTCGACCGACCCGTCCGGCGGAAGTTGCGCGGCGATGCCGGTGAGCAGCCGATCCAACTGGGCGGCACGCCCGTGATGCGTCGGGATGCAGAGCGAAAGGAGCGGCTGACGGGCGGATGAGCCGCTCACGAGGGGCCTCGCGCCACTGGGGGTCGCACGCCCCGTGCAAGCGACCCGGGCAACCAGCCAGGCGGCACTGCGTTCAGCCGCCGCGCGTCGAGGACCGGCCCGCCGATCATGCCTCGGCTGCCGGTAATCAGAATTGGCCATTCCACCATGCGCGGAGGGTATCCGCCGTAGGCTATGTGCCGTGTCCACGCCGCCCGAGGGTCAGCAGTCCCCGACATCGTGGTCATCGAGCGCCGCGCCTACCCTATCCGTCGGGCAGCACGATGCTCAGCGACCGCGTAGCACCGGCGCAGCCGAAGTTCTTCGAGGTGGTGGTCCGGCGGCGTGAGGCTCTCGATCTGTATTCCGACGCATCACGGTCGCCAACAACTACTCGAGGAGGCCTTGGAGAGCATCGCAGTCCAGGTTGGCGCGGGACTCGACGCTGAGATCGAGATTGCGGTCTCCGACAACGCCTCGACCGACGGGACCGAGGCAATGATTGCCGCCTTCACCGCGCGCCATCCGGCGGTCGAGGTGGTTTACACACGCAACGACCGTGATGTCCGCCTAGCCAACATCTTTCGCGTCGTTGAGCGTGCTTCGGGTGACTGGTGCTGGCTGTTTGGCTCGGATGACCGGATGGCCGGGGACGCGCTGACGACGATCGTGGACACGATTCGAGCACATCCGGATGCGACGGGGATCGCGGTAGCGCGGACGAACTTCGATCATTCGATGCGCCATCGCGTGGGAGCCGATCCGCCCGAGACCGCTCCCACATGGCACGAGACGACCGTGATTCACGGCTTTGCCGAGATCGAGGACGCGCTTGCCTTCCAGCACGGGTTCCTTGGCACGAACCTTGTGCAGCGCGAGCTGTGGCTTGCCGCCGCCGCCGATACCGCGCCTGACGCGATCGCACGCCACCCTGACTGGCCACAGCTGGTCGTCTTCGCCGAGATGGCTCGACGCCGACCGACGTGGGTGTGGCTGCCCGCCGTCCTTGTGCTCGTACGCTCCGGTCGACCGTATCTGGTGGAGGCCGATGGAGATCGCCCGAACCTCGCTCGCATGCACGTACTTCTCGTCGACGGGCTGCGACGCGCGTGGCGGGAGATCGCGGCGGGCGATGACGTACTTAACCGCGCGCTCATGGAACGCACGTTCCATGTCGCTGCGAGCCGACATGCTGTCGAGAACATCAAGCTCTCGCGCGGACACGGTCTCGCATGGGACCTGCGTTTGGCTCGGTCGTTCGTGCGCGGGTTCTGGTGGTTCTCGCCCTTGTGGCGCGAACTGATCTGGTTGCTCTTGGTGCCCGCGCCCGCGTATCGCGCACTGCGGCTTGTCCGGCAGCGGGCGCTGGGGCCAATGCCCGTGCTGGCCCCCGACGCATGCTCCGTCACGATCTCCGCCGAGCTGCCCGCACGCTGGTGGGCCCGCGAGATGCCCCGGATCTCATGCCGCGTGCGCAACACCGGACCAGTCGCGCTGCGAACCGTTGGCGCGCACCCGATTCAGGTGGGCGGGCGCTGGTACGACCAGGATGGCGAGCTGTTGTTGGAAACCCTACGCGTCCCGCTCCCGTGCTCCGTCGAGGCCGGCGAGGAGGTCGCGGTGATTCTCCCGACTCATACGCCGTGGGATCCCGGGCGCTGTCGCCTCGAATTGGGTTGCGTCCAGGAGAATGTGCGGTGGCTCAGCGACGCAGATCCGCTGAACGCGCTCGTCGTGGACGTCGACGTAGAGCTGGCCGGGGCGCCACCGCCGGAGCCGGCGCGGCTATGAGCCATTGACTAACGAACGCGCACTCCAGAGCTCACCGATCAGCGGGCCTCAACGTCGCCGAAGATCCTCTCCAGGCCGAGCGCGCCCTTCCCACGGGCGACCTCCTCGGCCAGCATCTCGACGTCCACGCGCGAACGGGGCACTCTCGGGATGAACCGCTCGGCAGTTTGGCAGATGGCCAGCCCTGCGCCAACACGGTCGAGATAGTCGGGATCCCAGCCGAACGGTACCCACGCGAAATGGACCTCTCGGAAGGCTTGGGCGAGGTACCACGAGAGGCCGGGATACGCTTCGTCTCCGAAGCCGTAGGAATCCCCGAACACCACCACCGTACGCTGATCCGGAGCGTCCTCATAACGAAACACACGTAGCGTTCCAATGTGACCCCTCGCGGCCAGGACCTCAGGCCAGTTGTCGCTGGCGATCGTCGCCGCCGATGATGCCAGGAGACGCTGGCTCACCTCGACGATCGGCGGCCTGAAATGCTGGCCCAGATCGCCACAGGCAAGGAATGACTGCTGTTCGCGCGGGACATCGTCGAGCAGCGAACGGGACGCACCCAATGCCGTCAGCGTCGCCTCCGCCAGTAGCCTGTTGCCATGAGGAGTGAGATGGCTGTCGGTCACCATGTAGGTGTCCTCTAACGCCCGTGCGTCACGCAGGGGCTCACAGGGGTAGAGGAGCGGGAATGAGCCATCCTCGAGCAGGCGCATCAGAGGCCGGGTGGCACCCGAGTCGAGATCGTTCGGGAACAGGTCGCCGTAGACACCCAGCTTGTCCGGCACAACCAGACAGCACAACGAGATCCCGGCCGCTTGCGCGTGGCCTAGCCGTTCGGCTCCAAGGACGCGCCAGCGCTCCAGCCAGTCGCTGGCCATTGCCACCTCGCCCCGGTACATCGCGAGGTTGTGGTTGCTTCCGCCATGGAGAAAGAGATGGCCGTCCCCGCCGACAATGGCGACCCCATCGGGGGACATGCTCCCCACCGGTCGACTGAAGCGCTCGAGGCCAGGAATCCAGCAGTTCAAGAAGGTCTCGCCGGCGCCCGCCGCGCGTGCCGCACGGCGCGAGGCGTACTCTTCGGACGCGAGCACGCCGTCGACGAACGCCCTTAGCGACCCTCCCGCCATCCAGATCCGAACGTCCTCGGGTGAGGCCGGACGGCCGAGGAACTCGAGAAATACCGCTTCCACATGCTCGGGGAGCAGGTCGTCGGATTCGATCACCTGGATCCCCTCACTCCTCGTGATGGGGCGATCGGCCTCATGCATCCCGGCAGCGTAGCGCTCGCCTTGTGCGCCCTCTAGACTCCGGCCGGTGCCTGGCGCGCGTGCCTACGATGGGATCGAGTCGCTTGCGGCCCGCACCGACTTTCTCTGGCATCAGCGCTTCGAACTCGCTCCCGGCATCTTCTCGCCGGGGACCAACGACGTTGACTGGCTGCTCCACACCGCGGGGGTTCCCGCCGATCTGACCGGTGCAAGCGTCCTGGACATCGGCACGACGAACGGCGGAGCTGCGTTCACGATGGAGAGGCGCGGCGCGGAAAGGGTGGTCGCCACAGACATCGTCGACCCGATGCATTTCGGATTCGAGGCCATCCGCTCAGCGCTCGGCTCAAGCGTCGAGTTTCGCCGGCTGAGCGTTTACGAGGTGTCGCGCTCGATTCAGGAGCAGTTCGACTACGTGGTGTTCTGGGGTGTGCTGTATCACCTGCGTCACCCTCTGCTCGCCCTCGACAATGTCCGCGCGGTGACGGGGCAGACAGCCTACGTCGAGACCGCCGTTTGCGATGCCGAACTCCAAGCGCACGCTGACACCCCGCTGGCGCGGTTCTACCGTCTCGATGAGTTGGGGGCGGACAGCAGCAACTGGTTCGCGCCGAATGTCCGCGCCCTGCTCGACTGGTGCCGGTCCTGCGGCCTGGACCCGACCGCTGTGAGCTCGTGGCCTCAGGAGTGCGCGAGCCGGGCGATGGTCACGGCGGTTGCGGTGCCTGGTGTACCCGAGTATCAGGCTGTCTCGTATGAGCGCCCGCTGCTCTGCTCAGTTGCCGGGCTCGGGCTTGACGGTAGGTTGCACTCCGTCACTGAGCCGTAGACTTGCGTTCTGGAGCTCGCGCCTTCTCGTCGTCTCGCCTGAGTTCCCGGTAGATCGCGTCCGATCGCAGAAGCGTCTCACCACCCGCAACGACGGCATACTCACCCTGAGTGAAGCGATCGCGCTCGACGTCGCCTGTCCCATTCGGATGGAAGATAAACGCCGCCGAGAACCCCGAGCTTCGGCACAGGGTCAACGCGACCTCAGGGAAGATCGGATGCTGATGAGTCGGGTCCACCCAGAACGTCTTCAGCGCCGCCGCGGAGTGGGGGTTGACGGTCTCGGCGATGAGAATGCCCCCTTCGTCGAGCTTCCGCCGAGCCAGCCGTAAAAGGCGCAGGACCGCCTCATACGGCAGATGCTCGATGACCTGAGCGCAGAAGATCGCCCCAAGCGATCCGTCCTCGAGCGTCTCCAGATAGTGCAGTCCGTCGTCCTGGACCACATCAGAGTGCCCCTTCTGGTGACACCGCCGCACCATCCCGGCGTCGGAGTCGACGCCGAGGTGAGGGATCGTGGCCTCTGCCAGCAGGTCGAGAAACTCGCCTCGCCCGCAGCCGAGGTCGAGCACCGGTGCGCGACCGTCGAGCAGCTTGAGGAAGGTCCGTTGTCGATCCCGGATGAAGTCCTCAGAGCCGCGGAAGGTATCCTCGAAGGTGCGGTAGGTGTCGGCGTCCGGGGTGCCGGGATCATCGCGAAACCCCTGTATACGGCCAGCCTGGCGGTGATCCATGATCTCAAAGGGAGAATCCTCCATGTGGGGGATCGCGCGTCCCTCCCACTCGATCTGCCGCAGCGAGCCGGTGACGTCATCGAGCCGTTGCGGAATCTCGGTGAGCTCGCCGGCCTTCCTCTGGAGCTCGGCCGTGGCAGACTCAAGCGCAATGGTCGAGCGTGTGAGGCCCGCGATCCGCTCCCAGACCGGTCGATCTGCCGCGTCCCGGCGCAGCTCGGCGAGCAGGGTCGCGTGGCGTTCCGTCGAGGTCGCCTCGAGCTCGCCGATCCGCGCCTCGACCGATTGCAATGATTGGGCTATCTCAGCGTCGACGTCCTTTTGATAGGCGCTGAAGGGCTTAATCACTCGCAGCAACATGCGGCGAGCGAGCCTCCCTGGGCGCCGCAGCCGTGACGGGCCCGCTGTCGGGGGGCCGGCCTGAACGCGATGCTGGAGCCGCTCCGCCGTCGCGGCGGGCCGCGCAGCTCGGGCCAGCCGCTCCCCGTGAAGACCGCGCAGCAGATCGAGTCGAGCCGCCATGATCTCGCCGGCGGCCTGGGGGGAATGTGTGCGACGGATGCGCTCTGCGCCGCGGCGGGCGCGCTCACTCGCCTCCGTGGGATGCTCAAACACCTCGCGCATGAGATCCGATGCGTGATCGATGTCGGGCTCGGCCCACATTCCCTCGGGCGGATACGGGGCGGCGCGAGGCCCGATCGGGACCAGCCTGTGCTCGACCAGATAGCTGTTGTGCTCGTCCATGAAGTCGAGGTTGCCCGAATAGCCGGTTGCCACGACCGGCTTACCGAGGTACATCGCCTCGGCCATCGTGAGGCCGAATCCCTCGGCGCGATGCAACGACACGTAGCAGTCGCACGCGGCCACCATCATGTTCTTCTGCTCGGATGAGAGATAGCCATCGACGACATGTACGTCTGGCCGGCCATCGGCGGCCGCGAGTAGCCGGGCATGATCCTCCCTCGCACTGTCGGCATTGATCGACTTCAGGACGAGCACCGCCCCGTCGCCGGAGTCGAAGGCGCGTGTGTACGCTTCGATGATCGCGACCGGATTCTTGCGCTCGAACACGCTGCGGTGGTCGAACGAGAACAGATACATGAACCCCTCCGGGAGGTTCAGTTCCGAGCGGGAGACCGGGAGGACCGGTGGCATCTCCACCGGCAGGATGATCTTGGTGATCGGCACCGATGACACCGGTGACACGGCGCTCACGACGTGGTCGGTCGGTAGCCAAAGCTCGTCGACGTGATCGAACGCGGAACTCCAGACCTCGGGGAAGTGCTCGACCTCCCAGAACCACATCCCGATCGAATAGCGCGAAGCGAAGAAGTCCGGGCCTGTCTGGGATGCGAACTCACCCAGGACGTCTGCGTTCATGCAGATCAGGTTGACGGGATAGCGCGCGTCGGTGTAGTCGAGATGTGTGAAGGAGTGACCCTGGCGGTTAGGAGGGATCGTGCGTCCGTGCACCGGGAGCAGCGGGACGTTGTTCGCATCCAGGGCGCTGACGACCTGCCGCGCAGCCTCACCGGTGCCCAGCTCAGAGCGGAAGTACCCCACGACATTGACTCCCCACGGCTGGCTCGCCGGCTGCGCGTCGCTGCCGCTAACAGGTACAGCGGGGTCGGCTCGCGCTACGACAGCGACGGCCCCAACGCTGCCAGCGCCGTCCGCTTGCACGGCCTCAGAGGGGTCGACGCCTATGCTCGGAAGCAGGGTCAAGGCAGGCTCATCGACACAGCCCTGTTCGCCGGCCCAACGTAGGAATGCGTCGTGATCCTGATCGGCTACGTCGGGGAAGGCCGCCTGCAGGTCGCCGCGGGTTCCATAGAGATCTGCGAGCAGACGATTGACTCCCGTCGGGGCTCCGGGAGCGGGCTGGGCGAGCCAGCTCATGAAGGACGCGTCTCCCTCGGCGGTGAAGGGCGAGCCCTCGACCTCCCCTCTCTCGACGGCGATCTCGTAGAGCTTGCGCAGGCGTGGGGTGAAGGTGGCCCCGCAGGGCAGGAGATGGTAGGTGTAGGGCCACTCCTTGGTCTCGCGATAACCATTCGCGAGGGCCTCATCGGAATACTCGTCGCAGAGACGCTGGAGCGCCGTGTTCGGGCTAACCGATATGCGGGACTGGTGACGGCTGAGCACATCGGGTGTCAGTGGATCGAACCCGCTGAAGTGAAAGAACGCCAGCGATTCTCCGTCGACCGTGTAACCGGGCTCATCGTGAACCAGGCGACGCCCGTGGAGATTCCAGTAGGCGAGGTTGTACTGCGGTGCACGCACGACCACGTGATCGGAGACCAAGCCAGGCGCCAGGTCGAACCAACGCTGATCGACGAAGTAGCCGTTGAGCGGGTCGACAAAGCAGTCGTTAAGTAGGCGTTCCCGCCACCAGCCAAGCAGGGTGCTTGTCTCCTCGCCGGCCCCCAGGGAGAGGTACCCCAGGTTGTAGACGCCCGCGAGGAGAATGTCGATCTGGTTCGGTCGCAGGCCGTCGTCTGGAATCGGCACCGTGTTGTGGGGAATCAACACGACACCATGAGTGTGCGCGAGATCGTCGAGTGGGCTGAGCGCCGAGTACACGCGGATGTCGGGGTCGAGATAGGTGATCGCGGCCGCGCCCTCGTCCAGCAGGTAGGCAAGAAGCCAGGGCTTCACCGCCGTGGAGAGCTCGAGCACGTCGTAACGAAGAGCCATCTCCTGAAACTCATGGCAACCGATCTGCTCCGGCGTGAGGATCCGAAAGGGCTCGGTCTCCGGATCGAGATATCCGTCGTACGCGTCGATGACCAGCACCGAACAACCGCCGTCGGGGTGGTGTTCGGCGAAGGACCGGGCCAGTACACGAGCCTGGGCCACGTAGTTCTTCGCGATGATTGTGCAGATGTCCATGGTCGGAAGCTATCAGCGGCAGGAGGGCGTGGTCAGAGCCTCAATGCTGATACCAGTCCACCGGCTTGCCGCATGCGGCGTGGACCGGAACGATCTGGTCCGCGCCAGCGCGGGTTGCCAGCAGCACGGTCGGTGTGGCCACGTCCGACTGGGGTGTCAGCCAATGGCTCTCGACTTGGAACGTCACCGGGATCGTGCCGTAGCGTGAGGCGCGGACTCGGCCGATTGGCCACCGCGGCCCAGGCCGCTCGAGATTCGCTGGCAACGTCTGCCGGAGACCTGGCGCTAGCACCTTCAAGGGAAGCGGGCTGAGATAGGAGGTCCCGAGATCCCAGGCTCCCGGTCCCAGGGGGAGGTTCACCGTCAGGCTTCCCCCGGGCGCGATCGGCGGTACCGCGACCGCACTGGCTGGAGGCTTGATCGCAGCCGTCCCGCCGGCCCGCACGATCGCACGGCCCAGGGGTGTCGCGCAGTCGAGGATCGCCGCAGCGTTAGGGCCCTCATTGAGGATTTTGCGAGGTGTTACCGTGCCGACCCGCTGCCATAGGGCGTAGCTCGGAGTCAGTCGCACGAGCTGGATCCCGGGCGGCGCTTCACTCGCGGCGGCGTCGCGCGTGGTTATCACCCAAGTGAAGCTGTTCAATGCCGCCGAGGTCACGGTGTCGAAGTCCAGAGGCTGACCATACGCGAACCCCTTCTCGGGTCGCAAGGCCACCTCCGGCGTCCCCGCGTAATACGCGGCCGTCACGCGAGCTCCAGCCAGCTCCCACGGAATGAAGTCGTCATTGCCCAGATAGAGAGTCGGCTGCTTATGTAGCAGTGGGCGAAGCGAGCGCAGCTCGATGAGATGATTCGTCGGGCCGACCCTGCTGAAGCGCAGAGCTTCCCAGCTCGAGTCCACCACCCGCACCACGAGAGCGACGGCGAGCACGGGTGCCACGAGTTGCCACCAGGGAGTCCGACGGGATCTTCCTTCGACGAGCCCCACCGCCGCCAGGAGCAGGAGCAGCGGCGACGCGATCACCAACGCCTTCGCAGCTACGTATGGTGACTGCGTGTCGGCGGCGTAAGTCCACAAGAGCATCGAGGCTCCCGCCGCCAGCGGCAGCATCCATCGTCCGCGGCGCACAGCGAGGACGGCGCCGAGGACGACCAGGGCCAGCACGAACGCGGTCCACATACCCCCGCTGAAGGGTTCCAAAGGCGGCACCAGGTAGTCGGGGTTGTTCCACACCCCGAACGCCTCCCAACCCGGGAGGGGACCGACGAGGTTGCCGAGGTTGTTCTTTGCGATGCCGATGCCGGCGCCCTTTGAGACGAACTTCTCGATCCTAGGTATCTGGGGCACCAGCACGACGACCAGGACCGCCAGCCCAATCGCACCGGGAATGATCTCCGCGCGGAGCTCGCGCCAAGCCTCGCCCACGCCACCTCGCCATGTCCCGATGGCCGCCCGTACGATGAGCCAGATCGCGAGAAACGCGCCCGGCCATGCAAGGCCCTGGAGCGAGTAGACCGACACGGCGCCTGCCGCAACGAAGGCTAGAGGTATCCAGCGCCGCCGTTGAAGCTCGGGCTGATAACCGACGAGGATCAGTGCCGTGGCGAGCGTGAAGCCGGCCTCCAGTATCTCCTTGAAAGAGCCCTGGCCGTAGTAGGCGGCCACCAGAAACGGCATCCCAACAACCGTGGCCACCAGCGCCCGTCCGAACCAGCCAGCACGCCGGACGCTTGCCAGCGCC
>JAODBN010000056.1 GCA_025463965.1 Acidimicrobiaceae bacterium | reverse complement strand
AGGGGGCCATCCACGCGGCGGCCAACACCGCCCAGGGCTTCCACGCCATGTTCAATCGACTCACCGGCCCGGCAGAGAAGATCGGTGCTCAGATCATCCAACAGGCGATGAAGGTCGGAGAGGCGTTTCTCCCGACCATCGGCGCATCGGCTGCTCAGAACATGGGGATCATCAAGAAAGACCTGCAGCCGCTCTTCGCGTGGTTCCAGAACCCCGGCGCCCAGGGCGGTCTCGGGATCTTCAAGAACCTGGAGAAGATCTTCACCGGTCAACTCCCGATGGCGATCAAGACCCTCACCCAAGGCGTCGAACTGTTCGCGCGGACGATCAACGTCGCGGCGGGTTACACGGGCAAGTTCATGCCGAAGCTCGAGGCGTTCCTCGCCAGGGCCAACTCGCCGACCGGTTTCGCCAAGTGGTCGAAGGACATCGGCAAGCTCATCGGGGACTTCCGTATTTGGGAACACTTCATGATGGCGGTCGCCCGGGCGTTCACCGGGCTGCTCGGCCCAGCCCAGGGGACCGGTAAGGGGATCGTCGTCGTCCTGACGGGGATGATCGACAAGTTCGACAAGTGGGAGCGCAGCGCCAAGGGGATGGCCTCGCTGACGAGTCTGCTCAGTGCCCACAAAGCGGAACTGATCAACATCCTCAAGCTCCTACCTCCTCTCGTCGCGGCCTTCGGCAAGATCGAGCTCACCGCCGGACCCGCGCTGACGACCGTCGTCAGTCTGCTCGCCAAGTTCGTCGGCTTGGTCCTGAAGATCCCCGGCGTCGGGACGATCCTCGCCTTCGGGGTCGCCTTTGCTGTGATCGCCTCGAAGATGAAGCTGCTCGGGGCCTTCGGGGCATTCTTCACCGGGGCCGGGAAGGACGCGTCAGTTCTTGAGAGGGCGTTCGCCAGCCTTGGCAGCGGGGCGGCAGCCCTCCTGACGAAGATCACGACGCTGGTCGTCGGCGAGGATGCGATGAACGCCGCCACCGGTGCGGCGCGCGCCGCCATGGTCGCCCTCACTACCGTCGGCATCCTCGTCGTGGCTGCCGGGGTCTACGAACTGATCAAGCACTTCGGCGTGCTGCACGGTCTCATGATCGCCGGCGCGGTCGCGGTCGTCGGGCTCACGGTCGCGTTCTGGGCGCTCGACGCCGTCCCCGTTGTAGCTCTGGTCGTCGGGATCGCACTGGCGATCGCTGGTCTCGTCGCGGGGATCATCGAGCTCGTCAAGCACTGGGACACCGTTTGGAAGACGATCAAGGACGTCACCTCGACCGCGATCACCTTCGTGAAGAACCATCTGTCTTTGTTCGCGATGGGCCTCGGGGCGATCTTCCTCGGACCGCTCGGCCTCCTCGTCGGCTACTTCCTCACTCACTGGGACACGATCAAGAAGGACGCAACCGCGGCCTGGAATGCCATCACGAGCTTCGTCAAAGGTGTCCCCGGCAAGATCCTCGGCACCCTGAGCAGCCTCGGCTCCGACATCGCGAACGTCGCCAAGGCCGCGTGGCACCTGTTCCAGAACGGCGTGTCGACCGGGACGACCGACGTGATCAATTTCGTCAAGGGAATCCCGAAGAAGATCCTCGCCGCTTTGGGGGATGTCGGCTCACTGCTGCTCGACGCCGGGAAGATGATCATCACCGGCTTGGAGAACGGGATCAAGAACGCCGCGAAGGGAGCGGTCGACGCGGTCAAGAACGTCGGCAAGGACATCATCTCGGGCGTCAAGTCAGCCCTGCACATCTTCTCGCCCTCCCAGGATATGGTCGAAGCCGGGCAGTACGTGATCCAGGGACTTCAGAACGGCATCTCCGACACCGGGACCTCGGCGGCGATCATGACCACCATCCAGAACCTGGCCGGGAAGATGCTGACCTACCTGAAGACCCAGGTCCCCCTCTGGCACGCCATCGGCGTCAGCTTCATGCAAGGGCTCTCGGCGGGGATCGCGAGCGCGTCAGCTCAGGTCGCAGCGGCCGCGGTGAAGGCAGCGAACGACGCGGTCACGGCCACGAAGACCGCCACCAAGACAAGCTCGCCTTCCCAGGTATTCGCGGAGCAGGGCGGGTACTGGATGCTCGGGATTGTCCAGGGGATCACGGCGAACAAGGGGCGCGTCCAGTCCGCTCTCACCAGCTCGATTCCCACGATGGGCAAGTCCAACAGCGGATACGTGGGGGCGGTTGCCGGCGGCGGCATCGTCATCAATTCCAATCCGATAATCAACATCAACGGTGCCACAGGAAACCCGGCCAACGTGGGAGACGCGGTACGGAAAGCGATCGAGCAGGCGAACGACCATCTCGTCATGTCGATCCGTGCTGGCGCCGGCATGGCTAACTAGGAGAGGGAAACAATGGGCAAACTTGACGATGCAATCGGGAGAGGGCTCGATGCAGACCTCGTGCCCGAGGTGCGCCGACTTGCGCGCGCCGCGATCACCGCGGCGCTCATGCACGCGCTCGACGGGGACGAAGAGCCATCGAAGACCACTGCCGCGGCCTTCGATTCGGCCTGCGCGCGGTGGGGAGCGGTGCCGGTACTGCGTTGCGCCACTCGCGAACAACTCGCGGTGCTCAACACCGCGCTCGTCTTCGCCGCCGAGCGCCTAGGGATCGATGCTCGCGAGCTCTATCAGGCCGCGCTGCTGGCTTACGCGGAGGACGCACAGTGAGTGGCGCACACCAGGCGCGGCTTTCGGCCGCCAATCTCAACAAAGCCCTCAAGCGCCCGCACGGCAACTACGACCACGACCCAATCCAGTTCGCCACGGTGCACGCCGTTCACGGCTGGGATATCGACGACACCCCGCCAACGGTGGACATCTACCCGATGGGCGCGCAGAACACCGGGAACCCGGCCAACGTGATCCCTGCGGCCCTGTACCTAGCGTCTTACTTGCCGACTGTTGGGGATGCGGTGGTGGTCCTCCGCGGTAGCGGCCGCCAGCGCAGCTCGCACGTCGTCATCGGGAAGGCGGCGGGGTCCGCGAGCCCCTATCCGCTGCCTCTCGGCGGCATAGACGCGATCGGGAAGTTCGTCGCTGGCCCTGGGTCGATCTGGGGCGGCCCCGGAGTCCCGCCCTCCTACATGCCGCCAACGTCCGCGATCCCCTTCGCATCGTGGTCAGCGGTGCAGAACTGCGTGCTCTCCACGATCGACGGCGGCGTCACCATGCGGGCCCAGAACATCGCCGAGAACATGATCGCCCACGCGGCCGTGGGCGTCGCGGGCGAGATCGTTGCGCCTAGCACCTCCTACACGGCCGTCGCCTTTTTCCAAGCCGGAACCGTCGGTCGAGCTTGCACGGTCGGGATCGCCTGGTACGACAAGTCCGGCACGCTGATCTCGACGAGCACCGGCAGCGCGGTCACGGACATTACGACCGGCCCGACTCAGGCGTCAGTCACTGCCACGTCGCCGACGAACGCGAGCCGCGCCGCGTTCGTCGTGACGGTCGATTACACCGTCGCTGAGGTCGAGAGCCACAACGCCACGGCTGTGGGCTTCTCTCCGGGTGCTTTCGCCAAGAGCGGCGACTTCTTCTTCCGCACGGACACGCCGACCGTGAGTAATCAGCGCATCTACAACAACCGCGCTGGGGCGTGGGTAGGGATTCTCTGAGAAGCGAGGCCCCGCCCGTACGAGGGGGTTGGTGCTACTCTGCCGCACTCCTCGCCTCGCGCAGGATGAAGTCGACAGCCTCATAGAGGCGCCCAGGGAATGCTCTGCCGGCGAAGGTTGACTCATAGGCCGCGTGGCCGAGCGCGTCGGGATGCTTTGGATCTACCGGTCCGCTGTCGAGCCACGTTGGCCCGAAGCGCATAGGGAAGTTGAGCGGGAAGCCCACTCCGCGACGCTCATCATTGAGTGACGCGAGCGCATGAACGCCACGATTGCGGGCGAATCTCACGGCTTGGAGAACCGAATACATCGGTTCCACCCCAGAACGCTCTTTCAAGCCTTCCGTATGGCGTTCGAGCCACTCGTGGGTGGCCCTCAGCCAGGCGAGCAGCTCGACCAGGGCGATCGATGCGTCCTGGGTGCGCCTGTCTCGAAGCGCCTCGGCGAGGCGAGCCCACGCACCGCCTATTCCCTCCGCGGCGCGCTCAAGGTCCGGTTTCATCCGCCCAAGCGTACGTGTGGTGTCAGGGGGCCGCTCGGCGCAGCTCTGAGGAAGTCTCGCGAAGCACCCCCGGCAGCCGAAGCCACGAGGGGTGCTAGAGCGGGCACATCAAGGATACGACGGGGATATGTCAGGCGTCCCGTGACTCACTCCTAAGCGGCCGCATCCGGCTCATGTGCTCGCGGAGGGAGCCCACGGCAGTGAAGGGTAGGTAGATCTGCGTCGTGACGATCGAGGCGTGCCCGAGGGCTGTCTGCACGTCCCTGAGCGACGCCCCCGCTTCCAACAGTCGGCGGGCGAACGTGTGGCGTAGCGCGTGGCCTGACTCGGCGATCCCGACGCGGGCGAGAGCCCTGCCGGCGATGAGCTGGACCGTGGGCGAGATCAATCCGTCGTCGAGCACGGACAGCTTCTCGGTTCGGCTGCGGACGAGGTGCCCGCCGACCTTGCCGCGCTCTGGCATGTATGCCTCGATCGCTCGCCGGCATTCGCTCGTCAGCGGTAGCACGCGGCCGTGTCCTCCTTTGCCGCGGCGGATCGTCAGCACCTCGGAGCCGAAGTCGATATCGGCCAGCTCGAGCCGGGAGACCTCGATCGCCCGCAACCCTTCCTCCAACATGAGGGTGACGACGACCAATTGGCGCGGGTCTTCGATGGATCTCAGCATCTTCTCTATCGCGTCGTCGCCTATCGTGCGCGGGACGCTGCGCGGCTGGCGAGGTGGCTTGATCCCGAGTGTGGGATCGGAGCGGATGAGTCCACTGACCAGGCAGTGCCGCCAGAAGCCGCGCACCGTCGATAGTCGAGATCGAAGCGTGGCCGGCGCAACCCCTTGTGCTGCCTGCCATGCCTCGATATCTACTCGCGCGACAGAGTTGAGCGGCCGATCGCGGCCGACGAACAGGGCGAAGGGACGGAGCGCGTGCTCGAACGTCTCGGCGGTCGCTTCCACGATTTCCTGCCGTCCTAGCCGCCCCTGGATGTACTGCTCCACTGCCGCCCCCACCGTTGTCTTCACCGTGCGCCTCGGCGCGAGCGTCGCCCTGGCGTTCGCGAGGTGATCTACCGGCTCGTAGCGGCCGTGATCCTGCTCGCGCTCGCCCGAAGCGAGCCGCTTACGGTCAAGCGTCATCGTGTCTCCTCGGCGGGGATAAGGCTCTCCCAGGTCTCGGCCAGCTCGTCGAGCTCGGCGGCGTCGGTGCGCAACACCTGGGCAAGTGCTCTGGCTTGTCGGATCCGCCCGACCAGGTTTCCGCGGCCGCCGGCCACTCTCGGCACCTCCCGCCCTTTTGAAGCACCAGCGATGACGCTGTCGACGAGATCGGAGAGGCGTACGAAGTCCCCCTCGAGTGCATCAAGCCGCGCCTCGATTCCTTCCGCGGCATCGAGGCCGACGCCCTGCACCCGCTCCTCGGCAACGTCGAGGCGCTCCACGAGGCGAGCCACATCGCTCCACCCGATCTCATCGCAAAGGGCGTCGAACGCGTCGTCGTCGTGGCTGTCGAAGTCGAGCTGCGTCACGACCCACCCGAGGGGCGATGCGCACTCCTCGATCTTCTCGACAGCCACCCGGAAGCCCGGGAGGTACCGGGCGATGTGGCTCTTCAATGCGTCGGGAGAGGGGTCGGTCGGAACGCCGCGTAGGGTTGCCATTGTCGGTACCTCCTGGTAGTAGGTGGTGCTGGCCGCCCCGGTCGGTGCTCGATACACCGGCTGGGGCACGTTTGCGCTTCTCACTGTGACGCGTGACATAGCGGCTGTCAAGGGGTATGATCCTGGCGTGCTCGATTTGTGCGGCGTCACCGAGATTGCGGAGCTGCTGGGCGTGAGTCGGCAACGCGCCGATCAACTGAGCCGTTACAAGGGATTCCCCGAGCCCGCGGCGACTCTCTCCAACGGGCGGATCTGGCTGAGGTCCGACGTCGAGGCATGGGCTCGAGAGGTCGGCCGGCTCAACAAGGGAGACAAGCCA
>JAODBN010000424.1 GCA_025463965.1 Acidimicrobiaceae bacterium | reverse complement strand
GGGGATCGTCCGCTACCAGTGCATCCCTGTGCGTTGGCGTGGAGACGTCGTCGGGGTGGTCTCCCGAGTGTGGTCGCCGACGGTCGGGCGTCGCACGGGCGGCCTCGAGCGCGTCTACGTCCGGCTGTTCGAACGGCTGGCGACGATGGTGAACGCCGGGGTCTACCCCTTCGTCAGCGACGAGGCGGTGGAGGAGGCGCCCCGGGTGGGCGACGGGGTGATCGTCCTCGACGCTGGGCGACGCATCAGCTTCGCCTCGCCGAACGCGGTCAACGCCTTGCACCGGATGGGCATCGTGTCGGCCATCGTCGGCTCGACGATGGCAGAGCTCGGCGTCGAGCCCGAGGCGATCCCCCTCGCCTTCGAGCAGCGCCTCCCGGTCACCGAGGAGATCGAGCGGCCGCCGGACGTGATCGTGCTCGTGAGGACGATCCCGCTCATCGACGACGGACAGGTGACTGGCGCCGCCGTGCTCGTGCGAGACGTGACCGACCTGCGTCGGCGGGACCGGCTGCTCCTGTCCAAGGACGCCGCGATCCGCGAGGTCCACCATCGCGTCAAGAACAATTTGCAGACGATTTCTTCGATGCTGCGGTTGCAGTCACGCCGGGTCGCGGACCCCGCGGCTCGGCTGCCCCTCCTCGAGGCCGAGCGTCGGGTGCGGGCGATCGCGCTCGTGCACGAGATCCTGGCGCGCGAGCCCACCGAGCAGGTGCCCTTCGATGAGATCGTGCCGGCGCTCGTCCAACTGGGACGGGACGCCAGCTTCGGGCGCAGCGAGATGGTGGTGCAGGTGAGCGGGGACGCCGGCGAGCTCGTGGCCGACGTGGCGACCCCGCTCGCGCTCGTCATCGCCGAGCTGCTGCAGAACTCCGCGGAGCACGCATTCGGCTCGGGGAACGCAGAGCCCCGGGTGGAGCTCACCTTCAGCGGGGGAGGGAGCGACCGCCTAGAGGTGGTGGTGCGGGACAACGGCTCGGGCTTCCCGAGCGACTTCGACCTCGATCACACCCGCAGCCTCGGGCTCTCGATCGTCCGGGACCTCGTCCGCAGCCAGCTGGGCGGGACGATCCTCATCGAGACCGACGGCGGCGCGGTCATCACCCTGTCGCTCCCGCTGCAGAACTAGCGGCGAGACTCGCCCACTCGAGCCGTTAGCGGGGAAAGGTGGGGCAGCGAGGGAGGACTAAGAGGCCCGGCGCTGCTGGGCGAGCCACGCCTTGCGGAGCTTGCGGCGCTCCTCTTCGGAGGTGCAGCCCCATACGCCCGACTCCTGGTTGGTGGCCAGCGCGAACTCCAGACACTCCGCCTGGGCCTCGCACTCGCTGCACACCGCCTTGGCGGCGTCGATCTGGTCGACGGCCTGGCCGGTCGTGCCAACGGGGAAGAACAGGTCCGGCTCGGTGTCTCGGCATGCCGCGCGGCCGCGCCAGTCCTCTCGATCCCAGTCGATCGTTCGGTTCCAGGTGAGGGCCACGCTGCCTCCTCGTTCGTGTTGCGACCCGGCGGCTATGCCGAGCTTGTGCAATTGTTCACAAGACCGGCCGACCTTCGGGCGAAACGGCCTTGATTTTCCGGCCCCTAGAACCGGTTCGTACAGCGGCATAAATGTTACGCCTGTGTTGCCGGTGTGGCAAGGATTTCACCCTTAGGTGCCTGAGAATCTGTCAGATGCCTGTGTAGTGTGCTGGCGCCGACGGTAATCGTCGGCGCCGCAAGGAGCCCGGTTGCTGTTCCCCACGATCGACTTCGCGATCTTCTTCGGCGTGGTCTTCGTCGCGAACTGGCTTCTTGCCCCGTTCCCACGCCCGTGGAAACTCATGATGCTCGGGGCGAGCTACGTCTTCTACGGCTGGTTCGACTGGCGCGACCTGTTCCTCCTCCTCGCCTCCACCGTCTTCACCGTCGCCGGGGGGCGGGCCGTCGCCCGGGCCGGCACCGAGCGCTCAAGGCAGGTCAGCCTGGCGCTGACCGTCGCGGCCGATCTTGGCCTGCTCGCCTGGTTCAAGTACGCGCAGTTCTTCACGGTGTCGGTCGACAACTTCCTCCACCACCTCGGGCTGCACGCCAACCCGCTCCCCATCGTGGAGGCGGTGGAGCCGATCGGCATCTCCTTTTTCACGTTCATGGCAATCTCCTACGTGGTGGACATCTACCGCCGCTCGCTCGAGCCGGCCTCTCCTCTCGACGTGGCGGTCTACCTCTCGTTCTTCCCTCACCTCGCCGCCGGGCCGATCGTCCGCGGCTCGGAGCTCCTGCCCCAGCTGGCCCGCTCCGGGCACCGGGACCCCCGACGAATCGACCTGCCGCTGGCGGCCTATCTGATCTTCGGCGGGCTCTTCAAGAAGGTCGTGATCTCGAGCTACGTGGCCTCGGCCATCGTCGATCCGGTCTTCAACAGCCCCTCGGCCCATTCCGCGCCGGAGATCCTGCTTGCCACCTACGGCTACGCGGTCCAGATCTACGCCGACTTCTCGGGCTACACCGACATCGCCATTGGCTGCGCCCTGCTGCTCGGCTTCCGCTTCCCGCAGAACTTCGACGCTCCGTACTCGGCTCGCTCGCTGCAGGACTTCTGGCGACGCTGGCACATCACCCTCTCCCTGTTCCTTCGCGACTACCTGTACGTGCCGCTCGGAGGAAGCCGGGGCTCTCGTGCCACGCTGTATCGCAACTTGATGGTGACGATGCTCCTCGGCGGGCTGTGGCACGGCGCGGGATGGACCTTCATCTTCTGGGGAGGCCTGCACGGAGCAGGCCAGTGCGTCGGCCACTGGCGCCGCTCCCGCCGCGTCGCCGCGGGGCTTGCCGCCCAAGCCTCCTCCCCGGGCGCCCGGGCCTTGCAGCGGCTCGGCACCTTCCACTTCGTCTGCCTCGGGTGGATCTTCTTCCGGGCGGGCTCGCTGGCGATCGCCTTCAACCTGTTGCGCCGGCTCTTCACCACCTGGGGTGAGGCAGCACCGCTCGTCCGCTTCCCGGTGATCGCCGCGATCGTGGGGGCTCTCGCCATGCAGCTGCTGCCGAGAGGCGGCGCTCGACACCTCCAGGACGCCTTTGGGCGCCTCGGGACGACGGCGAAGGGCGCGGTGCTCGCCGTCGCGATGCTCGTCATCACCACGCTCGGGCCCACCGGCGTGGCTCCCTACATCTACTTCCGGTTCTGAGGCCGGGCGCGATGTCCTCTCCCGAACGCCGCCCATCCGCCGTCCCGGGCCGCTCACCGGCTCGCGCCCCGGCGGAGCGCGTGCCGGGCAGGAGGCTGCGCCCGAGCCCGGTGCAGCCCCAGCCGGCTCCGGGCGAGCGGCGTCGTCGTCCGGGC